>JABHHM010000125.1 GCA_018671575.1 Methylococcales bacterium
GTCCACCTTTTTTGTTGCAAAAATAGTTGTATAGTTCGACTATACGCCTATTTTTTCGCCTCAAAGGCGAACAAAAAATCCTGCGCAATTTGGATATTTATTTATTTCGCTTCCCCTAACTTGGGTAACTTGCATCTCATCTTCAGTCTGTTTTTGAACGTTCTTCAATCATAAAAGTTCGAAATAGAGTGACTATACCTACACTTTATCCAATCGAACGTTCAAATACTAAGGGACGATTCAAAAATAATCTTTACAATTTGCGAAGATATTTTGTTCACAGGCAAGGCACGAAAACAGTTGTATCGTTCGGCGATGCACCTGCTTTCGTGCCCGTCCTTTATCATCAAAATTGATATTTTTCCAACACATCATTGGTGTCATTGGCAATGCGTGACAAATCAATGATGGTGGATGTCATCTCTTCTGAGGCAGTTGCGTTATTTTCAGCAATATGTCTCAGTGATTCTGCATTGTCTCCAAGATTAACAATGGTGCTGTTCTGTTGTTCCATGGCAGCGGCAATACGATTTAACATGCCGTGTACGTTTTGTACGTGATTCGCCATGGTATCCATATCCATTTTAACGCTACTGGAAATTTCCACCCCCGAATCAATTTTTTCAACAGTTTCATTGATTAAGGTGGAAATGTCGAGGACGGATGAAGCCACATTTTCTGCTAGTTTTCTCACTTCATCTGCCACCACTGCAAAGCCTTTGCCTTGTTCGCCTGCTCTGGCGGCTTCTATTGCCGCATTAAGTGATAACATATTAGTTTGGTTGGCAATATTGCCAATGACTTCAGTGATTTTTAAGATGTCACCACTGCTTTGTTTGATTCCATTGATGGAAGCAATCATCTCAGTCATTTTTTCGCTACCAGAAGATACAATACTAACTGTTTGATCTGCTTCATGGCTCGCTTCCCCTGTTGAGTGGCTGACATCAGCGATGGCTGTTTGGGTTTCACTGATGTGATTGGCCATTTGATCTATCGAATTGGCTTGTTGTTGTGAACCGTCTGAAATTTGTCCAATAGCCAAGCTACTTTGTTCTGCGGCATTGGCGACTTGTCGAGTATTTTCTGATAATGAGGCCATTAAGGATGTAAATCCATCTAACATACTGTTGATTTTGTTGCCAATGTTTGCGATTAACTCATCATTCATTTTTGAAGAATCAAAGCGTTGGTTTAATACACCCTCATTAACACCTTGAATGAGTTCTTCCAGTTTATTCATGGCGGATACGCTATCTGTTGAATCAGCCCATTCTACGACACTACCAATATGGCCAACTTCATCGTTCATAACAGGAGAAACGGTTAAGTCAAGTATGCTGTTGCCAACGTTAATGCGTGCTTTGTGACTGCCATTGAGTGATTCTAGCAGTTTCGCCTGATTTGCTGGGTTTTTATGATATTGGTCAATATTTGTTCCCATCACCTTGTCAACATTAAAATCTGGAATGACTTTTCTTAATTCTGGTGTTGCGGTTCGTAAAAGGTTTTCAACGGATTTATTCATATAGATAATTTTTCTGTCATTGTCAGCGATCATAACGGAAGTATTGACATTATCTAAGCCGCTTTTAAGTCTGGCGGCTTCGACTAATTTTTGTTTTTCATTTTCTATGCTGGTTCTCAAATTATTTTGCATGGTATCTAATGACTGTAATAATTGCCCTGTTTCATCTTTTGAAGTAATGTTAATTTTATTGTCTAGGTCGTTGTTAGCAATGTGGTTGGCAACGGCAACAGCTGCTAAAATTGGTTTAACAACACTGTTGGCTAGAAAGTAGGCAGCGATGGAAATTAATATCAGTATGAGTAAAGCCAATTTGAACATAGAGTTTTTTAATTCAGTGACTGGGTATAATGCTTCCTTAATACTGGCTTCAGATATTAGTGCCCAGGTGACTTGACCTGCTATGGTGATAGGCGTGTAGGCAGAAAAAACAGGATCATTTAAATAATTGATAATTGTTTGCTGGCCTGTTTTGTTATTTAAGGCTTGTGTAACTGTTTCTGAGTTTAGTTTGTTTTTTTCAGGATAACGAAATGAATTGACGACTGAATGTTTTTTAGGATCAAGAAAAGAATCAGAACGCATTAACGAATCAGAACCCACCAAGTAAGATTCACCTTTTTCGCCCAATCCAGCTCGGTTTGACATAACTTGGGTAATTCTATCCAATGGCATTTGAAAAATCATCACACCTATTTTTTTATCGCCATCAAATATGGGGGAGGCGATAAAACTAGCTGGAGCATCATAAGATGGTCCGTAGGTTTTGAAATCAACCAGCACATAATCATCTGCTTGAGTCATTTTGCTGGCTTTGCGAAAGGCTTCGGCAAAATTAGTGGAAGCATAAGGGCCATTGATGAGTGAGGTGGAATAATCCAGTTCTTTAAAAACAGAATAAACGATGTCACCACTGTCAATATCCAGTAAAAAAATATCGTAATAACCATTTTTATTTAAAAAGTCACGCATTACGGGATGAAATTTTGCATGATATTGACTGTAGGCTGTTTCATCTTTTGCCGCATCTAATTTATCTTTTTCTCCCAATGGAAAGTGATTGTTTGAGATATAAGCATATTGAAGAGCGATAGAATCCTTATCCAGTCCTTTCAGCATTTGGTCGATATTGGCAGATTGTCCATTATTTTGATTTTTAAATTCTACGTTAAATTTATCCTCGTAATAAGATTTGATTTTGGCTTTCATCATTTTCAGTTGGTCATCGGTAACTTGTTTGTCTTCTCTGTATGATTTAAAGTGTTGTTTAAAAGCTTTGGTTGCATCGACAACCATTGGATGTTTGGACTGCAGTATGATTTGGTCCCGGATAAAATTAAAATAATATTCAATACTGGATTTTTTATTGTCCCTAATAGCAATCAGTTTGGCGTAGGCTTCTTTTTCTAATGAGTCACTGGCGGTATTGACGGCAATGAGGTCAACTAAAATAAAAGTGATGATGCCGACTAGCATGAATCCGAATATTAATTTAATTTTTAAACTTAGGTTTTTTAATGTCGACAGCATATGTTTGTCCTTGCTTTACTTCTATTGGGGTATGATTTAGGTTTAGTGGGATTTTTCACACAAATTATAGTCATGTATTTTACCTGAATCCGAAACTTCATTATGAAAATATGCGTTTGTATGTGAATTCCAGCTGGTTTTTAAAAATTTATTTCGTGAAATTCACCTCAGTGCGCAAAAATCAAACTTTGGAATTAACAAATATCAAAAATACAAATTA
>JABHHM010000425.1 GCA_018671575.1 Methylococcales bacterium
CCTGGGGGTGGTTTTCAGGGCGGAGCAGTCATTGCATCGGGGGCCATGTTGTTATTAATCACGTTACCCGACCAATCCTTTAATAATCAATTATTACATCGGGTGGAGTCATTATCAGGTTTTTTTTATGTAATGATTGGTGTCCTCGGTATTTTGTTGGCAGGTGGGTTTTTAGATAATCGCATCATGGCGTTAGGCACATTCGGATCATTATTCAGCGCAGGTGCCATTCCACTAATCTACTTATTGATAGGTCTTAAAGTGGGTGCTGAATTGAGTACCGTATTACAGAGGTTTAGATGGTGATTGAAAATATTTTACAGACCCCCTTATCAAACATTGTCCTAATTACAGGTTTTTTTCTGTTTACCATTGGTCTTTGGGGGGTATTAACCCACTCCAATATTATCCGCATGATCATTGGCTTTTCTTTGATCAGTACAGGAATCCATTTGGTGATGATTTCTATTGGTTATCTCACCAATAAAACTGCGCCGATCATTAATGATGAAATAAAAAGTGAACTATTAACAAGTGTGGTTGATCCCGTACCATCGGCTTTGGTTTTGACCTCCATCGTGATTAGTTTGGGGGTGACGGCGGTGATGTTGTCGTATGCCATACAAATTCATCAAACTAAAAAAACACTCTCAATCAATGATTGTTCGGAAATGAAATGGTAAATGAATTGTTAAACCCAATTATCATCATCATTGTGGCACTCGCCACAGGTTTTTTATTGCCCATTGTTGATAAAAAAAATAAATCATTCACTGTTGTTTTATTTTTTATGGCGTTGATCTGGATTGGTTTGATCGCCTTAAATGGTGTGGTCAATTTTAGTTCAGGTGCTGTTGCCGTTGAAGTCATTACGGCAGGTATTTCTCCACCATTTTCAATCAATCTACAATTTGGTTTGTTTGAATCCGTTATTATTCTGGCAACCACTTTAATTGCAATAATGACTGCCTGGTTGATGTTAGATCAGCTTAAAGAAAATGTCTCAACGCTGGTGTTATTTCTCATTTGGGTGATGGGAATTGACGGCATGATCATGACCAGAGATATTTTTAATCTGTTTATTTTTATTGAAATTACGGCCATTTGTAGTTTTGTATTAACGGGCTTTAATCATAATAGCAATGCATTATCTGCAGGTTTTAAAGCCATCATTGCAGGGACTTTGGCTTCTTCTTTTTTCCTATTGGGGGTGATGTTTTTATATTACCAAACTGGGACTTTGAACATTGATGATATGGTTAATAATCAATCACTCATCACGGGAGTGATTGGACATGCTGCTTTGGTGATGGTGTTAACGGGGGTTTTAATTGAACTAAAACCTTATCCCATTAATGGCTGGGCATTGGATGTTTATCAATCTGCACCCAGTGGCATTGCTGCCATGATGTCTGTGTCAGTTTCTGCGGCTTATTTGTTTGTATTTTATAAGCTATTGCCTTTATTTCAGGCATGGGTTCCGATGATCACTCTGATTGCGGGATTGACTTTTGTGGTCTCCAATTTTATTGGTTTAAAACAAACCGTGGTGAAACGATTGCTGGGGTATTCTTCCGTTGCTCAAATTGCTTTAATCATCATGGCAATTACCTTGTTGAATGGAAAAGTTTCTGTCAGCTTGCTGGCATTAATCACAGGTGGGTTGTTCCTCAATCATTTGTTGGCAAAGTCAGCCTTATTTTGGCTGGCGGGAATGCTCAATAAAACCCATGTGGCGCAATGGACAAATTTGAAAAAATCTCCTGTGGTTTTATTTCTATTTGGTTGTTTGTTAGCCGCATTGGTTGGCTTGCCTCCCTTTCCAGCCTTTTGGGCAAAATGGGAATTAATGATGCAGTTGGCAACTCATCAACAGCATGGTTGGATGCTACTCGTTTTATTGGGGTCATTGTTAGAAGCTGTTTATTTGTTACGCTGGTTCAGTGGTTCATTAAATGACGTAAAAGATGAAGAGTCTTCATCTCCCATTCGTATTAATACAGTGACTTTATGGCTATCGACCGTGGCTTTATTTGTCTCTGGTTTTACCATCAGTCATCTGATGGGAGTATCGATTACGCCTCTTTTTGCGCCTATTCTGGCCGCATTATTTTTACTTTTGTTTGATGAATTGACGGGAAAAACCAAAGCAGGGATTACCTGTGTCATTGCTGTATTTTATAGTTATGATATTTTGTTGCATCTCACTGGTATTAACTGGATTTTTGGTTTGATGTTGTTGATGGGAAGTTGTGTTTTTATTTTGGGTTCAATGTACCGAGATGAGCAACGTCGAGGTTATTTTCCATTGCTTCTATTATTAATTATGTCACTCGGTACTCTGTTGCAAGCCAAGACATCATTGAACTTTTTTTACGGTTGGGAACTGATGACCATGAGTTCTTATTTACTGATGAATTGTGGCAAGAATGCTTTAAAATCAAGTTTCATCTACCTGATTTTTTCAATGGGAGCAGCATATTTTATTTTGTTTGCCTTTGCTCTGGTTTTTGCCCAGACAGGTACAATTCAATTAGATGCAATGAATACGATTAGCCAATATCAAACATTGATATTTGCCTGTTTCATGATCGGTTTTTTGATCAAGTTAGGTGGTTTGGGTTTTCATGTTTGGTTGCCAGGCGTTTACTCTGAAACAGAAGATGACTATACCGCTATTTTGTCAGGTGTTGTGAGTAAAGTCGGCGTGTTTGGTTTATTAATGGCAGGTACTCATCTGGGACAGACCATTAATGATGAAATGGTTTTTTATGTACTGGGTTGGCTGGGTGTTATTACCGCGTTATTGGGTGCATTAATGGCGGTATTTCAGGAAGATGTGAAAAAACTATTGGCTTATTCAAGTATCGGTCAAATGGGCTATATTGTTGCGTGTTTTGCCTTAATGAATCATCTAGGATGGGTAACGGCAATGTATTTGTCGGTTAATCATTTACTTTATAAAGGTTTGATCTTTTTAGCCATTGCAGGCGTTATTTACCGAACCCAAACTACTTTGATGTATAAAATGGGTGGTTTATTAAAAAATATGCCCATGAGTTTCTTTTCGGCATTGATTGGTATCATTGCTATTTCAGGTGTCCCTCCTTTATTGGGTTTTGGTGGTAAATGGATGTTATACAATGCAATGATTGAAAAAGGCTGGTATTTTCAGGCGGGTATGGCGTTTTTTGCCAGTGCCATCGCTTTTTTGTATTTATTTCGATTTATTCACACGGTCTTCTTGGGACAAAGAAAATCAGAACATAAAGAGTTAGTCGAAGCACCTTTTAGCTTGTTGATACCACAAGTTTTATTGATTATTGCCATCATGGTATTTTCACTCAATGCAAAATGGTTAATTCAGCCATTATCAGATGCCGTGGCTGTTTATTATCCATCAACCTTGACCTGGACAGGTACTTTTCTACAAACTAGTCAGGGATATTGGGATGGTTATCTGGTGATGAATGTGGTGACGGGAGTTTTCCTATTGCCATTGATTATTTTATTGCTGGTCTCAACCACCACGAAAATACAAAAGGTCAAACAATTTAACATTGTTTATGCAGCAGAACGCCCTGACAAACCAGAAACTACACATGTCGCATATAATTTTTATGCCTTTTATGAAAAAGCATTGGGTTTTTGGGTCAAGCCGAGAGCCACGCAGTTTTGGAATAGTGTGGCTGAATGGTCTCATACAATGGGTTCAGCTTGCCGCATTCTTTATACGGGCAATGGTCAAACCTATGCGTCACTCATCGTATTATTCTTTGTTATTATATATTTTGTTTGAGAGTTAAATTTTTATGGAATATTGGATAACTAAAATAGCCTATTATCTACTGACTGTGAGCATTGTCATGGTTTATGGTTTGCTATTGTCCGCTGTGATTGCTAAAACCATGGCACGAGTACAGGGTCGAGTGGGTATTCCACTTTATCAGCCATTCATTGACATCATGAAAAATTTTGGCAATCGAACGGCAATCAGTCATGGCATTATGTTTTATCTTGGTCCAGTGTTTCGTTTGGCAGGTGGTTTAGGTACGTTGGCATTTATTCCTGTTATTTATGGCAGTGAGATGTTTTCAAATTTCCATTTTGCGGGTGATATTTTACTGGTGATGTATTTTATCTTTTTTGGTCAATTGGGTATGGCTTTGGGTGCTGGGGAGGGCGGACACCCCTACAGCGCCATCGGTATTGCTCGTGGTTTGGCTCAAATGACATCTTATGAAGTACCGTTTGCTTTGGCGGTCATTGCCGTGGTTGTTCAATATGATACGGCATCAATCAGTCAAATTGTAGCGGCACAACAAGGTGGCTTCATGAACTGGACTGTATTTACTAACCCATTTGCTGTAGCCGCAGCCATGTTGGCTTTTTTAGGCATGACAGGTTATGCCCCTTTTGATGTTGTAATGGCTCCCAACGAAATTCCTATTGGTCCTGCGACAGAATTTCATAGCAGTTATTTGTCATTAATGCAGATTAACCGAGCAATATTTGCGGGTGCTAAGCTGGTTTTATTCATGAATTTGTTTTTTGGTGGTGCAGGTAATTTGATTGAATTGGTGGCAAAAACCTGGGCTATTTATATGATTCCAGTGATCGTCGGTGTTGCCTTTCCACGTTTTAGAGTTGAACAATCAGTACGGTTTTTTCTGAAAATACCAACATTGATTGGTGTTTTGGCTATTTTTTATGTGCAATATATTGTCTTAAAATAGAGAATTAATAATGAAGAATGAAGATAACACGTTTGCAAACAATGGTTTATTACCCGAAGAAATGGATTTGTTCTGCAATGCCCGACCTGTTCCTTATGAACCTTATTCGATAGAAGTTGTAGAGAAGTTTTTCAACTGGATGCGAGCCAATTCATTGTGGATCATGGCATTTGGTACTGGTTGTGGGGCGATTGAATTAAACCCATTAATGACTTCACGATTCGACGCCAATCGTTATGGTATTCAGGTCAGGCCTACACCTCGACAGTCGTCGGTGTTTGTCATTGGAGGTTATTCATCGGTCAAAACCTTAAAACGAATTATCCGCAGTTATGAGCAAATGCAAGGGCCTAAATTTGTTCTGGCATTGGGGATTTGTACCATCAATGGCGGTATGTACTGGGACAGTTACAATACCATTAAAAGACTGGATCATTATATTCCTGTTGATGTTTATATTACGGGATGTATGCCCAGACCCGAAGCCTTGTTATCAGGTTTTTTTGAATTAAAGCGAAAAATTAAAGCAGGCGAATGTGACGGTGCAAACCGTTATGTTAAAAATTTAGACTGGTATAAAGACAATCAGAAACGAGTCATCAAAAAATGGGATATGCCTGATTATAATTGGTAAACAATATGAAATCATTAATTAATCGTTTAACGGAACAGTTTAAAGTTTCTCTGGAAAAGCAAACAAAATCTGATTTGTGTTTTATCCGTGTCAATAAAGATGATGCAGAACAACTCATTCGGCATTGTCGAGATCATGAAAGTTATACTCATTTGTCATTTTTAACTGCAATTGACCGAATTGAAGACAACAAATTTACTTTAACGTATCTATTGCACAATTATCAATCTCATCAGTCATTGGGTGTGCATGTTGAGCTGGATCGTGAAAATCCTGTGATGCATTCATTACATCGGTTGTGGGGGCAAATGGCGACTTACCAACGAGAACTGAAAGAAATATATGGTATTGAATTCCCAGGTAGTCCCCGATTGAATGATGAATTCTTTTTAGAAGGTTGGGATCAAATACCTCCCATGCGCAAAGAATTTAGTACGGTTGAGTTTTGTGAAGAACGATTTCCTATTAGGGAGGGTCGTCAATCAACCGATGCCAAACAAACCATGAAAGTTGAAATTTATCCTGGGCGGGGAGAATAATGAGAATGCCGTCAATCAGCCAGCAACCGCATAAATTCGACCCTCCCTTAGAGCCTGATTTAACTTCTGGCAAATATGTCAAAATATGGCATGGGCCTCAGCATCCAGGTATCACGGGTAATATGTCGCTTGAACTCACCATTTGTGGCGATGAGGTTGCTCATTGTAAAACCCATGTGGGTTATTTGCACCGTGGTTTTGAAAAGCTAATGGAAAGACGAACTTTTATCCAAAATTTTCCAGTAGTGTGTCGAATTGCTGTGCCAGAGCCTGCTTTTAATGAATATTTGTATGCTGCAGCGATTGAAGAAATTGCAGAAATTGAAGTTCCTGAACTGGCTCAATGGCTACGAGTGTTAAATCTTGAACTCATGCGTTTAGCGAGCTATTTAATGTGGCTCGGCGGTTCCAGCGGTTCATTTGGCATGACCACCGTATACCAATGGACGGTCACACATCGTGATTATATTCTGGACTTATTTGAAGAAATGACAGGTGCTAGAATTTATCACATGTACATTACACCTGGTGGTGTTCGGGCAAAATTGCCCGAGGGTTTTAAAGGCAGAGTGTTAAAAGTCATGCAAGGTGTTGAAAAACTATTGTATGAAGTTGAAAAAGTGGTTTTTAATAATCATGTTTTCAAATTGCGTTCACAAGGCTTGGGCATTATCAGTAAAGACATGATTGATGAATACGGTATTGTCGGTCCCAACCAGAGAGCATGTGGTTTCGAGCGTGACTTGCGTAAAGATCAACCTTATTTGGTCTATGATCAGCTGGATTTTGAGGTGGTGACAGAAACTGAGTCTGATGCTTATACCCGAGCTTGGGTACGTTATCAAGAAATGCATCAATCCGTGTCGATGATTAGACAAGTATTGGATAAAATGCCAGAAGGTGGTTCATTCCATGCCGATTTACCGAATGTGTTGCACTGGAATGTCCCTGCTGGAGAAACTTACGTTAAAGCAGAATGTACCCGTGGTGAGTACGGTTATTATATGGTCACAGATGGCAGTGAGTATTTGCAACGTATCCACATCCGAGGTCCTAGTTACACTCATGCCGTATCGGTGATGGAGAAATTAGCCGTTGGTATTAATATTGCCGATGTCGCTGGCTTGATGGTGTCATTACATACTTATCCACCAGAAATTGAACGGTGAAAATATGCCTAAAATGAAACTTAAAGATATTATTTCACCTTTTTATGTTTGGCAGCGATCGTTTGAAAAGCCATACACCAATAATAAACCCATTGATGAAAGACCTGGCGCGCCGTCTTATCGAGGTTTCCATGTCAATGATATTGAAAAATGTGTGGGTTGTGGTACTTGTGAAACCATTTGTATGAACAATGCGATTGACATGGTGCCTGTTGAAAATCTAACTGCTCAGGTCGGCGATAGTGGTTTGCGACCCCGTTTTGATTATGGTCGTTGTTGCTGGTGTGCTTTGTGTGTTGATATTTGTACCACCAGTTCATTACGAATGAGCAATGAATATGCTTGGGTGACGGATAATCCTGATGATTTCAGATTCACCCCAGGAGTTGATGAAAAACCATGGGATGATCATCCACTGGGATATCGACGAGATCCTGATTATTCGTTGTTAAAATTAGAGCGTCCAGCAATGACCATGTTGTCTGCTGAAGAGGGTTTGAATTCTTTTGATGAAGTCGTTCATGGTTTTACACCAGAGCAAGCCATTGTAGAAGCCAGTCGTTGTGTTGAGTGTAATATTTGCGTGGCTACTTGTCCCGCACACATGAATATTCCTGGTTATATCAAAACCATTCGTGAACAGGATTTTGAACAAGGTTTACGACTTTTATACGAAACGAATCCCTTTTCATCCACCTGTGGTCGTATTTGTACCCATCGTTGTGAAGATGATTGTGTCATCAGTCATTTGGGTAAACCTTTAGCCATTCGTTGGCTCAAGCGCTACATTACCGACCAAATACCCGCTGAAAAATATCAACAGATTTTACAACATAAAATCACTGAAAATGGTAAAAAAGTAGCCATTGTAGGAGCAGGTCCAGGTGGTTTAAGTGCTGCTTATTTTCTCCGTTTGAAAGGTTATCAAGTCAGTGTGTATGAATCGGCCGAAAAAGCAGGGGGAATGTTACGTTATGGTGTGCCTACTTACCGTTTGCCAGATGATGCGCTGGATAAAGACATTGATTATATTTTATCATTGGGTGTTTCAATTCATTATCAAACAACCGTTGGCAAAGAAATTGATTTTCAGGTGTTGTACGATGAAAATGATGCCGTTTTCTTTTCTACGGGTTTAAATGTGCCGTCAGGTTTACGAATCAAAGGTGAAGACCACCCAAGAGTATTGTCAGGTTTACAAGTGTTGTGTGATGTTGCCAGTCAACGAGACCCTGGTGTTGGTAAAAAAGTCGCGGTCATCGGTGGCGGTAATGTGGCAATGGATGCTGCACGAGTTTGTCGAAGAATCGGTGCTGAAGTCACCATTTTATATCGACGACGAATAGAAGATATGCCTGCCGATCCTGAAGAAATAGAAGAAGCACAAGCTGAAAAATGTAAGTTTGTGACTCAAGCAATCCCTGGACTGATTGAAAAAGCCAAAAGTTTAAAACAAGTTGTTATTCAATGGGGAGAAGCAGAAATGGTTGCCGATGACAACGGTGGTCGCCCTCGTCCTGTGTTACAAGAAGATAAAATGCACACAGACAGCTACGATTGTATCATATCAGCCATCGGTCAAGCGGGGAATTACAGTTTCTTACCCGAAGACATCAAACAACAGCTGGTGAGTCAGCGAGGAAAATTCACTGTCAGTAATCACCAGCAAACCAGTAACACCAAAGTCTTTATTGGTGGCGATATTGCCAATAAAACCGCAGATGCCATCAGCGCAATTGCTGACGGACAAAATGCGGCCATTGGGATTGATGAGGTTTTGTCTTTAGGAATGGGCACGAAATAACTTCCCGTTCTTGGCTTCATATTTATTTTAAATTCAAATGATCTGATTGAATAAAAGCGTAGGAATAGTCACTCTATTCTGAGCTTTTATGATTGAAGATCATTTGAAAGTGAAGTGAAGATGGAATTAAGAACAGGAAGTTATTTCGTGCTCGTTCCTTAGGGTCATGACAAGATCACAATGGATGATCGAGACAGCAAGGGTGATCTTTAGCGTGCCTCTTGTTTTTTGCTATTCTTTCAGATTATTATTCACAAATCTAATGATTTTAGCTAATCTATTACTTAAGGTACACACAATAAATAAACTACCCATATTGCGCAGAAATTTTGTTTGTCTTTTTTGTTACAAAAATAGGCGTGTAGTCGCTCTACACAACTATTTTTGTGGCAAAGAAGACGGACAAAAGAGTTTTATGCCCTTTGGGTGCAAGTAAGATGGGTAGTTTATTTATTGCGAGTTACCTAAATTAGAAGTTTTTAGTTAATCTCTTAAATGATGAGAAAAATATGATATACCCCAACATTGACCCTGTCGCTCTTGAGCTAGGCCCTTTAAAAGTACATTGGTATGGCTTGATGTATCTGGTTGCATTTGCGTGTGGTTGGTATTGTGCTAATTTGCGGAAAAAAACATTTGATTTTAGTCGAGATGATATTGATGATTTGGTCTTTTATATTGTACTAGGCGTTATTTTAGGTGGGAGAGTTGGTTATATATTGTTTTATAATTTTAGCCAGTTTTTAGATAATCCTTTGGTTCTTTTTAAAATATGGGAAGGCGGTATGTCTTTTCATGGAGGGTTAATAGGGGTTTGTTTGTCTTTATGGTTTATTGCTAAAAAACATCAGCTGACTTTTTTTCAAATGTCTGATTTTGTTGCACCCTTTTTTCCCATTGGTCTGGGGGCTGGGCGTATTGGGAATTTTATCAATGGTGAGTTATGGGGCAAACCATCGGATGTTTCGTGGGCAATGGTCTTTCCAACAGGAGGGCCAATGGCAAGGCATCCATCTCAACTCTATGAGGCTTTTTTTGAGGGGTTGATCTTGTTTGTTATTCTTTGGATTTATTCCAGTAAGCCTCGACCTGTGAGAGCTGTATCAGGTTTGTTTTTAGTGGGTTATGGTGTGTTTAGGTTTGGTGTAGAGTTTGTCAGAGTGCCTGACCAACATTTGGGTTATCTGGCACTGAATTGGTTAACCATGGGGCAAATATTATGTCTTCCAATGTTATTACTGGGGGGGTATTTAATGGTCAGTGCTTATGTGTCCCAGAAAAAGAGTTAGGGTAACGTTTAGGTAACTCGTAATAAATTGCCCGTATTGTAAGTAAGTAGGTGACCATAATTATATTAACATTTTCACTCA
>JABHHM010000277.1 GCA_018671575.1 Methylococcales bacterium
AAATAAGCAAGTGCTAATATTAATAAAATCTAATTTGTTTATTTTGTATTGGAATGTGACGCAGTTCACACTCGAGATTAAAGATTAAAAAAACCAAGCCGTTGAAGATTTTGTAATACAACAAACTCTAAGTTTTACAACATCATGGATGATAATAATGGCTGCACCCTCTCATCAGACAAAACAATTATTTAAAAAAGATATTCAGAATCAGATCGTCCAAGGTGAGCAAATTTATAAGGATAAAATTGTATCATCAGGGCAGGGGTATATTATCGATAATGACATTTATTCTTATGTTAACGGTAAACCCGTTTTACTTCTGGCAAAAAATAACCATCAAAAAATCAATCATAACGATTTACAAAAGATTGCCAAACATAAATTAGTTAAGCCCATTGATGAGCATATTTTGCCAACCAATCCAGTAGAGTTGTCTGATTTACAATCTGAAATGAATCGAATAGAAGCTTCAGTTAAAACTTTTCAGCTACCTGATCTGTCTCGAAGTAAAAAAATATCAAATGCTCTAATTCGCTCAATGTCGATTGACCGATCCTTATTGAATAAAATATCAATGATTCGTAATTCTGATCCAGTCTGTTTTGATCATTCTATTCTGTCTGCTTTTTTGATGGTTGAAATGGGGTTTGCCAGAGGTGTTGAACATGAACATTTAATGGATGTGTTTTCAGCAGGTTTATTCCATAATATTGGTAATTTGTATATTGATGGAGATGATTTTAAATATGACAAGCTAACAGACGATAGTCAAAAATCAATTGAGGGTCATTCCGTTGTTAGTTACCACCTATTAAAAACGGCCTCTAATTTTTCAGATCAAATGTTAAATTCTGTGTTGGATCATCATGAGTTTTTAGATGGAACAGGCTATCCAAGAAGAAAAAAGGCAGAGAACATCAGTGAAGACGCAAGAATTCTTAATATTGTCAGTTGTTATTGTTCACTCATTGCAAATGGGCGTTCACCATTTGACGCAATCAAAATTTTAGAGGTTTATTCAAGAACGGTGAATACGGCTTGTAAAGAAATCAAACCAAAATATGACCCCGTTTTTGTGAAAGTTTTAAAATCAATCGTGTTAAACAATACGCCAAAAATAAATAATAATATTTCCAAACAGGATTTTAATCACATAAAACAGCTATTGGATGGGAATATTCCAGAAATTATTGAAACCATAGAGGGAACGTTGAAGTTATTAAATAAAGCAATCAACGACTCGAGAGAAAAAAATGACAGTGTCGGTTTTGAAAGATTGCATCAAAATTTTCTTGATATTTATGCGGTATTTAATCGCAGTGGTTTAACCATGTATGAAGATAATTTGAATGATGAAGAAATTATGCACCGTGTTTTGCCTGATATTCAAGTCGTTATTCCAGAAATTAATCAGTCGATTGGTCAGGTGCAAAAAAGCTTACATCTTGAAAAACATAACCTGGGTAATAAATGCCTGACTTCGATGAATAAAAAAATCAAACAAATGAGCCAACAAGTTAAGCTGATTTCTCCTGGTTGTTTGTCGATCAGAGAAATGAGCTATTTGTATTAAATCTTTTTCGCAATAATAATGGCTTCCCGTCCAATATTAAGTGATGCCAATTTTTGATGGAAGTCATTGGCTAAGTCGCCAAAACCTGCGTTCGCCAGTGCCAGTTCAAATGATTTAACTTTTTGATGACATTGTTTGCCTAATTCATCATTGCCAATGTAGTGGTCTCCCATGAGTAAAAACAAGTCAATTGGGAAGCTGGTGGTTTTTGATAAAACTTCAAATCCTGTTTTTTGTAACAATGTTTCTAATGACGATAAATTAAAATAATTAATATGATGAGGAGGGGCAACCCACCAAGATTCAGTTGTTTTGTCGTGAGTTGCAGCCAATTGAAATGGGCTGAAATCATTGGGAACTTCAATGCAAATTAAGCCTTGTGGGTTTAATAATTGTCGGGTCAAATTGATTAATGCTTGAGGATCAGGAATGTGTTCAAGTACCTTACAAAGATTAACCACATCAAATTTGCCAAGTGTTGAAACATTTTCTCGGGTTAAAAAATCATTCACGACCGATAAATTTTGAGTTTGGCAATATTCTGCCGCTTGTTTAGATGGTTCGATACCCAGAGCTTTCCAATTTAAATGATTCGCTCTAGATAAAAAATAGCCAGGACCTGAACCAATATCAATTAATGAGTAGGGTGGTTCTAGTGGTGTCCCTTTTAGATGTGTTGTTAACTGTTGTAGGCGTGAGTCATAATAGTAATTCCACCATTCCTTATTTTCTTTAAAACTATCCAAATACAATGGCTTGTCGGTTTGATAATAATCTTCCTGATAAACTTGAGCGAGTTCCTGCTCAGTTGGAATGGGTAAAACATGTTTAAATTGACATTGATCACATTCAATGACATCAAAGCCATTTTTTGACAGAATTAGCTTACCTGTGTGTTGAGATTCTTTGTTGAGACTCATGCATAATCCTAAATAATTTATAGATGTATTTTGAATACGGATGCCCTTAGGGCAAAGTGATAAAAACTATAGAGTCACGGAAGAGCATAGCTATTCATTGAATACCATCCGTGGCTCTATTTGGAGTTTCTGAGATTTTCGGCTGGCTTTAAGATGATTAGTAATACACCCGAAATAACCATTAAAATACCAATAAAAATCGTACTTGTAAAAACTTCATCTAACCAATAAATGGCAAGAATAATGGTGAAAATTGGCCCCAATGTTCCTACAATGCCTGTTTGTGTTGGGCCAATACGGCCAATGGCTTCGGTTAACATGAAACTTGGAATAACCGTGCTGAATATTGCCAATAAAAATAACCAAAACCAAGCTGTATTGGTGATTTCAAGCGTATTAAGGTCAATGAAAAGACCTCCATGAATAAAGACGATTAGGCTGGATGAAATCATTGCAACACTGGTGAATAAGATAGAGCCAACTTGCTTGATAATTGGTTTACTGAATAAGACATATAAAGAAAAACTTAAAGCAGCGCCAAGAACCAAGCTTGTACCCAACAAAACATTATTATTGGTTAGTTTTTCTTCTTGTCCCATTACCAGCCATAAACCTAAATATCCAATGATTAAGGACATAATCAATCTTTTGGTGATTTTTTCATCAAATAGAAAAAAACCAATCAGAGCAACCATGAAAGGGTAAGTAAACAAACTTAAACGCTCAAGTTGCGCACTGATATATTCAAGTCCCTTTAAGTCTAATAATGACGACAAATAATACCCTAAAAAACCAAGTGCCAGTATTTTAAAGACAATGGGTTGTTTGATGAATTGTGATTTTTCAGGTGATTTTTTAAGCAAACTAATCAAGATAAAGACGTATAAGGGCAACGCAAGCGCCATGCGGAAAACCAGAACGGTATCGGCATCCAATCCTTCTATATAAAGTAATTTGATAAAAATTGATTTGAGTGAAAATAGTAGGGTGCCAAATATTGCCAGCAAAAAGCCTGTCATCATTTTTTAGGATTGTCCTGTGAAATTAAAATTTTGATTTTTCAAAAATAATTTAATAATAGTATCTACATTGAGCAATGGAGATTGTTTCTTTTGTTACTTTATAAACCAATCGATGTTTCCTAAGAAAATAATGGCTTTTGGGCAAAGTAATAAACTTCTTGAACCGCTAATAAACACCAATAGAAATTAGTATTTATTGGTGTCCATTGGTGGTTTTAAATTTTGTTTTTTCCAGTATTTTTATACATATACATTACTTAATGGTATTGTACTTATTGTTGTACGCAAATAAAGCTTTGATTTTATCTTTCTTAATTAATATAAAACACTATATGCAACAAGGCTTTTGTTGTAATATTCATTGCCAGCAGTTAAAACGACTTTATAGGTAATCTAAAATCATGTTAGAACTCAATTTGCACTATACCCACATCAAAGACATGAATCAGCGTGTGAGCATGCTGAGGGGGTATCTTTGACTACGATGAAAAACAGGAAAATCTCACTGAAATTATTCGTGAATTAGAAAATCCTGAAGTCTGGAATGATCCTGAACGAGCTCAAAAATTGGGTAAAGAACGAGCTGAGCTTGAAGCAGTGGTGCTGACCATTTCGACTCTGGAAACAACATTAACGGATGTCGCTGAATTGTTGGAAATGGCTGAGTCTGAAAATGATGAAGATACCGTCAATGAAGTGATTGCTGATATTAAGCGGTGTGAAGCAGAGGTCAGTGAATTAGAATTTCGCCGTATGTTCTCGGGCAATATGGATGCTAATAATGCTTTTTTGGATATACAATCAGGTTCTGGTGGTACGGAAGCTCAGGATTGGGCTGAAATGTTAATGAGAATGTATTTAAGATGGGGCGAACAACACCAATTTAAAACTGAACTCATTGAAAGTACACCTGGTGACGTTGCGGGCATTAAAGGAGCTACTATTAGTTTTAATGGTGACTATGCCTTTGGTTGGCTTAGAACAGAAATTGGGGTTCATCGTCTGGTTAGAAAATCACCATTTGATTCAGGAAATCGTCGCCACACTTCTTTTGCTGCCGTTTTTGTTTCACCTGAAATTGATGATGATATTGAAGTAGATATCAGACCTGATGACTTACGAATTGATGTTTATCGTGCCAGTGGTGCAGGCGGTCAGCATGTTAATCGGACTGAGTCAGCGGTTAGAATCACTCACTTGCCCACCAACACGGTGGTGCAATGTCAAAATGATCGATCTCAACATAAAAATAAAGCCACTGCTATGAAGCAGTTAAAATCTAAACTCTATGAATTAGAAGAATTGAAACGCATGGCTGATCAACAAGTATTGGAAGATTCCAAATCTGATATTGGTTGGGGTAGTCAAATTCGTTCCTATGTGCTTGATCAATCTCGTATTAAAGATTTAAGAACAAATATTGAAAAAACCAATACTCAAGCCGTTTTAGATGGTGACCTGGATGACTTTATTGAAGCCAGTTTGAAAAGTGGTCTTTGATTTAAACCGTATAAAAAATTAGATAGTCGGCAATAAATTTTACAAAAATTAGAACTCTTGAAGGAAGCTCCGTGACAGACACTGATGAAAACCAGCTAATCAAATTACGCAGAGAAAAATTATCGGCAATCAGAGAGAAAGGCGTTGCATTTCCCAATGATTTCCGTCGTGATAGTTATGCTGAAAACCTATTCAATGATTATGATGATCAATCGGCTGATGAATTAATCAGTATCGCCAAGCATGTCTCATTGGCGGGTCGAATGATGACCAAACGAGTGATGGGTAAAGCCAGTTTTATTCACATTCAGGACATGACTGGACAAATTCAATTATTTGTGCAAAAAAATCGTGTCGGAGAGGCAACCTATGATGATTTTAAAACTTGGGATTTGGGTGACATTGTTGGTTGTACGGGGGAGGTTTTTAAAACTAAAACCAATGAATTATCTATTAAACTTGATTCCATTCGATTATTAACCAAATCACTCAGACCTCTGCCTGAAAAATTTAAAGGCTTATCAAATCAGGAAGTTTGTTACCGACAGCGTTATATTGATTTAATTGTCAATGAATCTACTCGAAAAACGTTTAAAACCAGAACTCAAATTGTCCAATACATTCGTCATTTTTTAATCCAGCGAGATTATCTGGAAGTTGAAACACCCATGATGCAAGTGATTCCTGGTGGTGCAACGGCAAAACCATTTGTGACACATCATAATGCACTGGATATGGACTTGTATTTAAGAATAGCCCCAGAACTTTATTTGAAACGATTGGTCGTCGGTGGTTTTGAGCGAGTTTTTGAAATCAATAGAAATTTTAGAAATGAGGGTTTATCCACTCGACATAATCCTGAATTTACCATGGTAGAATTTTATCAATCTTACGCTGATTATCGCGAGTTAATGGATTTAACCGAAGAAATGGTTAGAGGCATTGCTGAACAGGTTGTTGGTTCAACAACGGTTAATTACCAAGGTGAGACTTTTGAATTTGGTCAGCCATTTGATCGATTAACAGTTAAACAGGCTGTGATGAAATACAATCCAGATATTCCAGAAGCAGATTTGGATAACTTAGACAAAATTCGACAACATGCCAAAGATTGTCACATTGAAGTGCTGGATAGTTATGGAATCGGAAAATTACAGATTGAAATTTTTGAAAAAACAGCCGAGCATCAATTAAATAGTCCAACATTTATTACTGAATATCCGACAGAAGTCTCCCCATTGGCAAGAAGAAATCAGCAAAACCCCGAAATTACTGATCGGTTTGAGTTTTTTGTCGGTGGACGTGAAATTGCCAATGGCTTTTCTGAGTTAAATGATTCCGAAGATCAAGCTGAACGTTTTAAAAAACAAGTTGAAGAAAAAGAGGCGGGTGATGAAGAAGCCATGCATTTTGATGAAGATTATATCAGGGCTTTGGAATATGGCTTGCCTCCGACGGCTGGTGAAGGTATTGGAATTGACCGTTTAGTCATGTTATTCACTGATTCACCTTCAATTAAAGATGTTCTGTTATTTCCTCACATGCGACCAGAAGTTTAACTCTTGGAAAAGCTGATTTCTCAAGACAATGTCATTACTGAAGTCTCTGAATGGGAAAAGTTTTGTCATTCAGATGATTCACAAGATCCCTTGTTATCTTGTTTGGTTTATCTCTGTCAGCATTATGACAGACCTCTCAGTAAAGATGTCTTAATCGCTGGTTTACCAGTCTATGAAGGAAACATCTCTCCCGAATTATTGCTTCGATCTGCCGAAAGAGCAGGCTTCAAAAGCCGTGTCATGAAAAAGAAATTGAGCGAAGTTTCTGATATTTTATTGCCCTCAATTGCCATTTTAAATGGTCAAAAAGCCTGTGTTTTACTGTCTCAAGATCAGGGTAATTATGAAGTGATGATGCCAGAACAGGGTGGGGGCGTTATCACCTTGTCAAAATCACAATTGTCTGAAATGTTTCAAAATTATTGTATTGTCATTCGCCCTGAGCGTCATGAGGGTGATCAGTCTAATTATAATCAGCATTTAATGAAGCAAAAACATTGGTTTTGGCAAGTGCTTCATCGGGACTGGTGGATATTTGTTCAAGTTGCGATGGCGGCTGTTTTAATCAATATTTTTGCGTTGACTGTGCCACTGTTTATTATGACTGTTTATGATCGAGTCATCCCCAATGATTCACAGGAAACATTATGGGTGTTGGCTTTTGGTGCCATAGCTGTTTTTGTCTTTGATTTTATCGTCAAAGGTTTAAGAGGGTATTTTGTCGATGTGTCTGGTCGGCGTGTGGATGTTTTGTTGGCAAGAAAGATATTCAATCAAGTATTGAATTTGTCAATGAAGGCCAAGCCCGAGTCATCTGGTTCATTTGCCAATACTTTAAAAGAATTAGAAAGCTTAAGAGACTTTTTTACCTCGGCAACTTTATTAAGTATTGTAGACTTTCCATTTGTTTTCTTTTTCATTACCATTTTCTGGTTGATTGGCGGACAATTGGCATGGGTTCTGGTGATTATGGTACCGATTATATTTGCCATTACCACGTTGTTTCAATTTCCTTTGCGTCATGCGGTGAAAGATGCTTATCGTTTTGGTGAAATGAAGCATTCAGTATTAATTGAAACGCTGATTGGTCTGGAAACCATTAAGTCTGTCGGAGCAGATGCCAAAGTTCGTCAAAAATGGGAAGAATCTGTCGCTCAAAATGCAACAGCAGGGCAACAATCAAGATTATGGTCTTTATCATCTATTAATTTGACTTTATTTGCTCAGCAATTAACCACTGTTTTGATTGTCATCGTCGGTGTTTATCTGGTGCATGAGGGTGAATTAAGTTTTGGAATGTTGATTGCCTGCGTGATGCTCAGTGGTCGTACCATGGCTCCATTGGCACAAGTGGCTCAAATGCTGGTGAAACTGCATCACACCATGGCGGCATTTAAGTCATTGGACAATATCATGAACCTAGCTATTGAGCGTCCAGTGGATAAAAAATTCATACATCGAGCAAGTTTTGCAGGTCAGATAGGCTTTAAAAAAGTTATTTTTAAATATCCAGAACAAGCATTAAATGCCATTGAAGATGTCAGTTTTACCATTTCTGCAGGTGAAAAAGTTGGTGTGATTGGTCGCATTGGTTCAGGTAAAACCACCTTACAAAAATTAATTTTATCATTATATGAACCTGAAGAAGGGGCTGTGCTTATTGATGGCATTGATTTGCGACAAATTGATCCTGTTGATTTAAGAAAAGCCATTGGTTATGTGCCACAGGATTTATTTTTATTCCAGGGAACCATCAAAGAAAATATAGTGGCAGGACATCCACGAGCAAGTGATGCTGAAATATTGGTGGCAGCTAAATTATCAGGGTTGGATGATTTTGTCAGTGTGCATCCGCTGGGTTATGATATGCCTGTGGGAGAAAGAGGAGAATCATTGTCGGGCGGTCAACGACAGACGGTGGTATTGGCAAGATCATTGATTCACAATCCAAGTATTCTATTATTTGATGAGCCAACCAATGCGATGGATAGTCGTTCAGAAGAGCAATTTAAAAAACGCATGGAACTGGTTTTGGCTGACAAAACCATGGTTTTAGTAACTCATCGCGCCTCTTTATTATCAATGGTTGATCGTATTTTAGTGATGGATCAAGGTCGATTATTAGCAGATGGTCCACGAGATGCGGTGCTTGAAGCCATTGCGTCGGGTAAAATTACAATCAATGAGGGATAAATATGGCTAAAGTTAGCCAAGAAGAAGTGGCTTTTTTGCAAGATTTAAACTCTCTGGCATCCAAAGGACCTCGCTTACAAGCCAATTTATTGTTGCTCTCCATCATTGTATTTTTTGTGGGGGCAATCTATTGGTTTAGTATTGCAGAGCTTGATTCGGTGACACGTGGTACTGGCAAAGTCAACCCATCGAGTCAGGTGCAGATTATTCAAAACCTGGAAGGCGGAATTCTGGCTGAAATTTATAAAAAAGAAGGTGATAAAGTCAATGCTGGCGAGGATTTATTGAGAATTGAAGATACTATTTTATTGTCAAAACTCAAGCAAAACAGGACTGAATATCATATCATCAATGCTGAAATATCACGTTTATCGGCTGAAGTGAATCACTCAAAATTAGTCTTTAAAAAAGATACTAAAAAAGTCGCTCCTGCGGTTATCAAACGAGAAAAAACGTTGTACCGAGCAAGAAAAAGAGAACTGGCTTCAAAAATAGAAATTTTACAGCAAAAATTTCAACAAAAAAAAGATGAATTATTTGAAATAGAAAATCGCTTACAACCTTTGAAACAAAGTTATGATTTAGCCAAAGAAGAACTGGATATCATGATCCCAATGTTTGAAAAAGGAGTGACTTCAAAAGTCGAATTATTACGCTTGAGAAGACAATTGAATGAATTGAATTTAAAAATACAATCCACCAAATTATTAATTCCAAAAGCAAAATCATCGGTGGTAGAATTTAAGCGCCGAATTCAAGAAGAAAAAGAAAACTCCCGTGCTAAGTCATTAAAAAACTTAAATAAAGCCAATCGAAAACTGGATGTTTTAATGGATGCTTTGCCCGCACTCAATGATCGTGTGGTCAGAACAGCCGTTAAATCTCCTGTTGCGGGTATTATTAAGCGAGTTTGGGTGAATACCATCGGTGGAGTTATAAAGCCTGGTATGTCACTGGTTGAAGTTGTGCCAATGGAGAAAAATCTATTGATTGAAGCAAAAATAAAGCCTTCTGATATTGCATTTATTCATCCAGAACAAATGGCAAGAGTTAAAATAACTGCCTATGATTTTGCAATATATGGCGCATTAGATGCTAAACTTGAACATATCAGTGCAGATAGCATTCAGGATAAAAAAGGCAATAGTTACTACATTATTAGAGTACGAACCAGCCAAAATTACCTTCTTGGTAAAGAAGGTCAAAAATTACCCATTATTCCAGGAATGACTGCAGAAGTAGATATTATTACAGGTAAAACAACCATCTTAAAATATTTGTTAAAACCAATATTGAGAGCTTGGGGAAAGGCGCTGAGAGAGCCATAATATATAAAATATCTTAAAACAACGTTTTTTATGAGCGAAAGAGATATTAACGACATATTTTAATTGTGGATGATGTTCACTAAATATTTGTGTCTATCTGTATTCATCCGTGGTTCTAAAACTTTTTGCGACTTTGCTCGAAGGGCAAAGTGTTCAATACCCTATTTTTTAATTCTTGTCTGGAAACATAACATGCGAAAATCCTATGAGCAACAATTGGGTAGTTTGATCTGGAACGCCAGGCAAAATGAAGAAAAACTACAAAAATTTCAGTGTTATGAAATGCAATTGTTAGAAATGAATACCTTGCCAGATTTGGTTAATCAAGTCGTTTATGAAAGTAAATCGACTTTTCAGCTGGATGTGGTCACGCTGATGTTATTAGATCCAGACTACGAATTCAGGCGTTTTTTAAAAACGGAAGGTTTTATTCTTGAGGATCATCCCGCATTGATGTTTTCAGAGAGTCCTCCTGGCTTTAATAGCGTATATTCTGCCAAAGATTTAACCAAGCCTAATATGGGTGTTTTTAATGCCAAGATACATGGGCGTTATTTTCCAGTAAAACTTTATACGCCTCAAAGTGTCGCCATGTTGCCATTAATTAGGTATGGCTGTTTGATAGGGAGTTTAAATTTTGGCAGTGCCAAAGTGCGTCGCTTTTACAGTGAATTAGGCAGTGATTTTTTAAAACATTTAGGTGCAGTCGTCGGTATTTGTTTTGAAAATACGCTGAATCATGAGCGTGTCCGTTGTATGGGTTTAACCGATACGTTGACTGGGGTTAATAATCGACGTTTCTTTGATCAACGATTGGATGAAGAAGTTAAACGTGTTTTTAGAAACAATGAACCGTTAACCTGTTTGTTTCTTGATATTGATTTTTTTAAGAAAATTAATGATACCTATGGTCATCAGGCGGGTGATATTGTATTGGCAGAAGTGGCTGATGTCATCAGTATTCAGCTTCGGCAAAATGATGTATTGGCGCGTTATGGTGGTGAAGAATTCACGGCATTATTGTCGCATACCAAAATTGATGTGGCGGTAGAAGTGGCTGAGAGAATTCGTGAAAATGTTGAAAAAATGGTGGTAACAACCGATGATGGAACTGAAATTAGAATTACCATTTCAATAGGTGTTGGTTCATTATTTCCTGATAATTGTGACGATCATGAAAAAGCAGGGCAATTATTAATTGAAACTGCTGATAAAGCAGTTTATCAAGCAAAAGAGACTGGGCGAAACAAAGTGGTTTGCATTGGTTGTCAATCAGCAAAAGATAGTTGAGTAAACAGTTTTGTGTCCGTCCCAATGTGTATTCATTGATGGAATTATCGAATACGTGAATCAAATTGATTCTAAACTACTGTAATTTAACAACAAAGTATTTCATTAAATCAATGATAGGGAATTCCCTCGAAAACATGTATAATGCAATCAATAAAAGTTATATTTGTCTTAATGAATTATTGATTAATAAATTGTCTATCGAACATGAGTTTAAAATTTAAATATCTATTTTTACCAATACTATTTTTAGCTTCGTCCTTCCCTTTGATGGCAGAAACTAAGTCAAATGATGAAAATAATCTTAAATGGTCATACCGTGGCGTAACAGGTCCTTATTACTGGGGAAAGCTGAATGATGATTTTAAATTATGTAATAGTGGAAGAAATCAGTCACCCATTAATCTGATACCTGGTTTTAATATTAGAAACCATTCACCTTTTTCACCACCTAAAAAAATGGAAAGACTACCTCGATTGGCTTTTCATTATAAGTTAACTCCAGTTAATTTATTCAATGATGGAAATACCATCACTTTAAAGTATCAACCTGGCAGTTACATGAAGGTTGGAGGTGAAAAGTTTCAGCTGTTAAATTTACATTTCCATATCCCCAGTGAGCATCTCGTGATGGGGCGATCTTCTGAAATGGAAGTTCATCTGGTTCATAAAAATGCCAAACAGCAAACAGCGATTGTTTCCGTAATGCTTAGAAGAGGCATGAGAAACCGAAAACTACAAAGTCTTTGGGACTATCTTCCTGCAAAAAATCAGACAAAATTAAAACCCAGAATTCTTTTCAACGCCAGAGGTGTTATGCCTCTAATCAAATCATATTTCTATTATATGGGGTCAATGACGAGTCCACCCTGTACTGAAAATGTTCACTGGTATGTCTTAAAGAGCCCTGGTATCTTGTCAGAATTACAAATAATGAAGTTCAGATATCATATACCCTATAATGCGAGGCCTGTTCAACGGCTTTATCAACGACAGATATTTGAGAAATAATTTTAGAGTAAGGGCACGCAATAAATAAACTACCCATATTGCGTAGAAATTTTATTCGTCTTCTTTGCCAAACAATAGGGGTGTAGTCGTCTACACAACTATTTTTGAGGCAATAAAATGAATAAAAGAGTTTTATGCTCTTTGGGTGCAGTAAGTGGGTAGTTTATTTATTGTGAGTTATCTAAATGTATTATTTAATTGTTGCAAACGATCACAAAGACTCTTTAGAAAAAAGATTGGCTGCCAGGTCTGAACATCTCAAGCGACTTAATGTCTTGAAGGATCAAGGTAAATTATTGGTTGCTGGACCCAATCCAGCCATTGATAGTATCGACCCAGGACCTGCTGGATTTACAGGTAGTTTAATTATCGCTGAGTTTGATAGTTTGGAAGATGCTAAATTATGGGCTGATGATGACCCTTATCTAAAAGCAGGCGTGTACAAAGAAGTTGTTGTTAAACCTTTTAAGAAAGTCTTGCCGTAGTAATCTTATTTTTAAACCACGAATAGACACTCATTTTCACCCATATAATTCGTGTTTATTCGCGGTTCTAAAAATTTATTACTTTGCTCAAAAAGTAGTCTCATTTCTATTTGTTTTGATTTCGACTTTCTGAGCTGATTGTCTAAAAATAAATTCTATGGTTTCACTTCAATCAATTCCATTTCAAAAATTAGTGCCTGATTAGGTCCAATACTTTGTCCTGCGCCTCGTTTTCCATAAGCCAGGGTAGCAGGTAAGAATACTCTCCATTTATCGCCTTCTTTCATTCGTAACAATGCTTCACGAAACCCAGGAATAACTCCACTCAAACCAAAAGTAACTGGTTTACCTCGTTTCAGAGAGCTATCAAAAACTGTGCCGTTAATTAAACTGCCTTGATAATGGACAACTACTTTATCGGATGCTTTTGGAGATTTTCCTTGGCCAGATTTTAATACAAGATACTGCAACCCATTCTCAAGTGAGACAATACCTGATTTTGATTTGTTTGCTTTTAAAAAATCATCACCTTCTTTTTGATTGGTCACGGCACTGGCCATTCGTTCTTTACTCTGTTTCATTTTTTGTTTTTGTACAAAAGATTTGGCCGCACGGTTCATTTCTTCTTGAGATAATTTTGTCGCCGCACCACTGAGGTTATCTTGTATTCCTGAAACAAAACTATCAACATCAATATTGCCTATTTTCCCTTTAAGTTGCATTGCCAGCTGATAACCAACCATGTAGCTGTATTTTTGTTGGTCTGTGGTTAATGCTGCCGAATATCCTTGTGTTGAGATGACACAAAAACAAATGAGAGTCATTGTTCGTTGAAAAGTCGTCATTATTCTTCCTTATATTAAGTTTAAAAATGGGAATTCAAAATTGTAGCAGAATATTTCAGGAAAAGTTGATTATGACAAAATAACTTCATCAAATTTGGTTCTACCTTCTTTTTATGATTGGATAAAGTGAATATCTTTTAATTTATTTTCCGTTCACCAAAAATAGCGGTGCCCACTCTAACCATTGTGCTACCCATTGAAATAGCCGCCTCTATATCTGCAGACATTCCCATTGATAAAGTATCCAATTGAAAGCCACTGTTATTCAGTTGTCGATATAAATCAGATAATTTTTTAAATTCTGCCTGTTGTTGAGTGAAATCACTCATTCGTTGCGGTATTGCCATTAATCCACGAAGTTTTAAATGTTTGAGTGGCATTAATTGATGAGCAAAATCAATGGCCTGATGACATAGAACACCTGATTTTGTTGATTCTTCACTGATGTTCACCTGAATGCATATGTTCAGTGGGGTTTGGCTGAGGCGTTGTTCATTGAGTCGTTTGGCAATTTTAATTCGGTCAATACTATGAATCCATTGAAAATGATTACTAATATCTTTGGTTTTATTGGATTGAATCGGGCCAATAAAATGCCAGGTGATAGAGCAGTCTTTGAGTTGATCTTGTTTTGATAAAGCTTCCTGAACAAAATTTTCACCAAAATGAATTTGCCCTGTTTGATATAATGTTCTGATCGCTTCAGCGGGGTGTTTCTTACTGACGGCTAAAAGCTGTACTGAGTTTTCACGGATAGAATGTTTTTTTTCAAAGTTCTGAATATTTTTTAATGTTGACAGTAAGTTATTTTTTAAAGTGTTCATTGTTTGTCACGAAAGATGTTGTTGCATGTATTGATCGGCTTCTTCATATTCAAATTGTTCTAAAAAGTTGGCAACTTTTTCCAAATGAGTGATAATTTCTTTATTTTTCACTTTTAATAATAATTTATCCAGTTTGTTAGAGGCTTCAGTATGAAATTCGCTGATGGCCTGCTGTAATTCATCCAACTCAATTTGTAATTGTTTTGAGGTTTGTTCATTGGCTTGGCTGTAAGACTGATCTAATTTATCGGGTAATAAATTGTGTGATGTTAAAATTAAATCAATATCAATCATCACTTGACGGAGTTCTTTTTCAAAGGGGGGCATGAATTCAGCCAAATCTTTGTTAAAACTCATGGGCATAAGTTTCGTTTGAGCAGACGAGTGACTCAATTCAGCTTTATTTTTTAACTGACTTTCTATTCGAGTTGTTATTTGATTGAGTGCAATGGCTCCAATTTGTGACGACATACCTTTGAGTGTGTGTAAATACCGTAAAGCAGAGTCTATTTGCTGATTTTGAATGGTTTGTTCAATTTGCTCAAACATTGATTCCTGATTGGTTTTAAACAAGGCCAATGTTTTAAAATATAAGTCCTCATTATTGAATTGTTTGATTGCCTGATTAACATTGATTGCATCAGTTGAAAAATAGTGCAATGCAGCGTCTTTTTGGGTACTTGTTGTTTGATTTTCAAATTTCAACCATTTGGATAAAACAGACATCAGTTGATCAACACTGATTGGTTTACTGATGTAATCATTCATGCCAATATTTAGACATTTTTCTTTATCGCCAGCGAGAGCATCTGCGGTCATCGCAATGATTGGTAGTTCTGTATATTCAGGATTTTGGCGAATATTTTTGGTGGCATCAATGCCATCCATTATCGGCATATTGATATCCATTAAAATACAGCTGTATTGAGTTTTTTCTAGCATTTCTATAGCAATCAAACCATTTTTAGCAATATCAACAGTAAATCCTGCATCTTGTAGTAATGTTTTTGCTAATAATTGATTGATGGCATTGTCTTCTGCAACTAAAATAGGTAAATCATGTCGATTGCTTTGGTTAATCTCAATGGGTTGAGATTTATGAGTGTGTTCTACATGATACTGCTTTATCTCTGCTTCAGTCGGTAATAAGAAGTTTATGGTAAAATAGAATCTACTGCCTCGTCCTGGGTCGCTACTGACGTTAATTTTGCCATGCATTTGTTCAATCAACTGTTTAGAAATAGACAATCCTAATCCCGCACCCCCATATTTTCTGGAAATAGAATTATCTGCCTGAGAAAAACTTTTAAACAGTCGCTTTTGTTGTTCAGCCGTCATGCCGATACCTGTATCTTCAATGGTAAAGGTTAGTTCTATATTGGTTTCTGTTTTATTGGCAATATTGGATGACAAGCTGACCGAACCCTGACTGGTGAATTTGATGGCGTTACTGACCAGATTGATTAATATCTGCATTAAACGTAATGGATCACCTTTGATGAGTTGTCGTTGTCTGAAAGCGCAGACAAAGTTGAGCTCTATTTCTTTATGTTTTATCAGTAGATGAGAGGTTGATTCAAGTTCTTCTAATATTTCACATAAATTAAACGTTACAGAGTCAAGTTCCATTTTGCCTGCTTCAACTTTCGATAAATCAAGAATATTATTAATAATATCCAATAAATGATGGGACGAATTATGAATTCTTTCTAAATAGTCAGGTTTTTTTACAGCGGCTTTTTGACATAACTCAGTAAAACCGATGATGGCATTCATGGGAGTGCGTATTTCATGACTCATATTGGCCAGAAATTGAGTTTTAGCACTGTTGGCGTTATCTGCTTCTTGTTTGGCTTTCTGTAAGTCGATATTGTAACTGATGGAGTTTTTCATTTGCATAAAATGTCGATATGAGCCAGATGTGACAGCATAAAGATAAAGAAACATTAGTAGGCCGATGATCATAAATATAACATTACCCGTTAACAGTAAACCGATTAATGCAGGAAGCAACATCGAGTAAAGATACAACATAATGGCATGAAACACTGAGCCAAGCGTGGTAATGGCGCCTGATGTTAATGCGATTAAAATAACGAGAGTCAACGAGATAATATTGTCAGGGCTAGTCAATATAATATAGCCGCCAAAAATACCCCAAATTAAACCAGAGATAGCAATGATTGACAGGTATTGTTTGAAGTCTTTATCAATGATTTTATTTTTATATTCAATAGAGACACGGATTTTTTGTTGAAGAGATAGCCTGATGGTAAGCACTGCAACGTTAGTCATTAGCCATATAACAATGATGTTTGCGGGTAAATAATCCAGTAAGATATAAGAGAAAAATAGAGGGGTAATAATGTTTGTGCTGATAGCGCCTAATAATGCGGAATTCAGCATGATTTTTATTAATTCATCCGAATACTTAGGTGTTCGGATTTTTTGGATTAATTGTTTTATTGGAATCATGTTTTTTAGTTAGATATTTCAGCATATCTTTCTTTTATTTTAAGAATTTCAGGTAAGATTGAGACAAATTTATCAACTAATCGCCCTTCAAAATGCTGATCTTTTTCATCCTCTAATAATTGAATGGCTCTTTCAACTGACCAAGCTTCTTTGTACGGTCGTTCAGTTGTTAGTGCATCAAAAACATCGGCAATGGCAACAATGCGTCCCTCAAGAGGTATTTCTTCTTGTTTTAATCCGTTAGGATAGCCTTTTCCATTCCATTTTTCATGGTGTGTTAATGCCACGGTATAAGCATATTTAAGTACACCTTGCTGATCGGGTTCAATGATATCAGCGCCTATTTGGGCATGAGTTTTCATGATATCAAATTCTTCTTTGGTTAAGCGTCCAGGTTTCAGCAAAATATGGTCAGGAATGCCTATTTTTCCAACATCATGCATTGGGGCTGCTTGAAATAATAATTCAGTAAATTTCTCACTTTGATTGAGTTCCATGGTGAGTAGGCGAGTATAATGACTCATTCTGATGGTGTGCATACCCGTTTCATTGTCTTTGAATTCGGCAGCATGACCCAAACGTTGTATGATTTCATTGCGGGAGTTTTCAATGACCGCTCTTGCAACTTTTAGTTTTTGATTGGTTTTTTCAAGTGCTTTTGTGCGTTTTTTTACCAATGCTTCGAGATGAATTTCCTGATTTTTTAACGCAAGATGAGTGTTGATTCTGGCTTTAAGAATGGATGCATTAATAGATTTGTGGATGTAATCTACCGCACCTAACGATAACCCATAGCTTTCGTCATCAGTCTGACCTTTTGCGGTGACAAATATAATGGGAATACCTTTGGTTTCTGGATTTTCTTTGAGCGTTTTACAGACTTGATAGCCATCCATTTCTGGCATCATAATATCCAGTAGGATAAGTGATGGTTTTTCCATTTCAATGATCTTTAAAGCAACACGTCCGCTCTTAGCTGCTTTTACTTTATAGATAGGTTCTAATATTCCATTAAGCAATAACAAATTTTCTGATGTGTCATCAACAATGACAATGGTTTCGTTGCTCTGATTCATACAGTAAAAACTTTTGAAGTTAGAATTAATTGCCCAATACTTGATCTATACTAATTTAGAATAGTATAACTTAAATACGCTTTAATAATAAAAAAATAAAATCACAATAACGAGAAACAATTATGGATATAACAGAATTATTGGCATTCAGTGTAAAAAATAATGCATCAGATTTGCATTTGTCGGCAGGGCTCCCTCCCATTATTAGGGTCGATGGCGATATTCGGCGAATCAACGTGCCACCATTGGATCATAAAACCGTCCATGGGCTCATTTACGATATTATGAACGATAGACAACGAAAGGATTACGAAGAATTTTTTGAGACAGATTTCTCTTTTCCCATTCCTGGTCTGGCTCGTTTTCGTGTCAATGCTTTTAATCAAAATCGTGGGGCTGCGGCTGTTTTTAGAACCATTCCTTCTGAAATAAAATCACTGGATGAGTTGGGGTGTATTGAAGTATTTAAAGAAATAACTGAACACCCTAGAGGCTTAATTCTGATTACTGGACCAACGGGATCTGGTAAATCAACCACGATGGCGGCAATGATTAATCATAAAAATGAAAATGATTATGCACATATTCTGACCATTGAAGATCCGATAGAATTTGTTCATCAAAGTAAAAAATGTTTGGTCAATCAACGTGAAGTGCATCGAGATACTCAAAGTTTTGACCAAGCTTTACGTTCTGCCTTACGTGAAGATCCCGATGTTATTTTGGTGGGTGAGTTGCGTGATTTAGAAACCATCAGACTGGCCTTGACTGCAGCTGAAACAGGGCACTTGGTATTTGGTACATTACATACCAGTTCTGCGGCCAAAACCATTGACCGTATCATTGATGTATTTCCTGCAGCAGAAAAACAAATGGTTCGCTCCATGCTTTCTGAATCTTTAAGAGCGGTTATTTCACAAACTTTATTGAAAAAAATAGGTGGTGGACGAGTTGCAGCCTGGGAAATTATGTTGGGTACACCAGCCATCAGAAACTTGATTCGTGAGGCAAAAGTGGCGCAGATGTATTCCGCCATCCAAACAGGGCAGGGGATCGGTATGCAAACTCTGGATCAACATCTTGATGATTTGTTAAGGCGAGGACAAATAACTCGGGATGATGCCAGAAGTAAAGCCATTGCTAAAGAGAATTTTTAACCATTGAGTACAATTGTCGATGAAATTGTCCGTCAGATTGTCAGTCGTCAAGCCATTGATTGGAATACGCATCGTTTAAAATCGTTGGCATCAAAGGCTGTGCCTATTTTACTGGAATACTTGGATCACCCCGTTGAGCGCTATCGAAAAGTGGCTTTTTATGGGCTACAATATTGCTGGAATGATGAAGCTGATCAGCAATTAACCACTAATTTACAGTCATTGGACACTGAAATACGCCAAAATAGTGCCATTGTATTGGCAAAATGGCATGGTCAGGATGGTTTGGCTGATCTCTGTATACCATTATTAACTCATGAAAACCCAGAAATCGCTCGTTTTGCTATTGTTTATGTTGAAGCAGAACAGCCCGATTACACACGTATTCTGGATTTAATTCAGAAAAAACAAGTTCGTTTTGTCCTGACCCGATATTTAAATCGTTATTACTCCCCAGCATTGATTCCCTTTGAATTAGAAATGATTGATCAAGCACTGGAAGAACATCAGTATTTGATGGTTTTTCAATTGGTTATTGCATTGATTTTTCAATATCAAAACCAGCCAGAAATCTGGCAAAAAATCGAAAGTTTGTGTTGTCATCAAAATTTACAGGTCAAAGAAGCTGTTTGTGAATTTTTATTGTGGTATGGCAATGTAAAGCAACTTGGTTGGTTAGACAAAGTTGATCATCATGTTATCGATCCTTATGTAAAATCCATGGTGAGTGCTTGTCGAGTGATGTTGAAAAAACGAGGTGATTTTCAACAAGGCAAACAATCTAATGGTCTACTTTTCAAGAAAATTAATCATTGTGAGACAGATGCCGATCTGATGGAACCACATCTATTATATCAAGGCAAACCTATTGAAGATGATTGGATTAAAAATAGAGAAGAAATGCTTCGGCAGCAAAATGAACAATTTAATACCGACATTTTAAGCAAACAATCTGACGTTACTTTGTTGACTCCTGCTCATGAATTTATTCCTCCCGTTCGTGAATATTTTGATGATGAAAGAATTAACTACGGTAAAAATACGGAAGCCAACGCCAAAGGTTTTGATGGCTTGGTTCATGTTGGAGATGATTGTGGTTGGTTTTTAGTTCATCAGCCTGTGGTGGCCATTGCAGCGGGGCGAGTGGTTAAAGTTGACTGTATTAAATCATGGGGACATTTGATCATTGTTGAACATGAAATGTCTCGACAAAATACCATTGTATTGCCATCAATCCAATGGGGAAAGACAATAAATAGTCAGCAAAATTCAATGTTTGGAACATCGGGAGGAATTATGTTTTGTTCTGTTTATGCCCATTTAAGCCCTTTAATGACCGTCAAAGAAGGTGATTTGGTTGAGGTTGGGCAAAGGTTGGGAGCGATAGGTCGAGGACATTGTTGGGAAAATGGCGGTTACGATCCTCACTTACATTTTGCCATTCATCTGGGTCCTTTTTATCAATTCTATCGAATTAATTCTTTAATTGATATACAATATAAACAACAGAGGTTTAATGGGAAAGTGGTTAAGTCAAATAAACATGAAACAATTGCAGAAATTTACAATAATAATAAAATTGAAAAAGTCCATCTGAGTTCTCAATGGTTGTGTGGCTATTTGTCAAAGTCTTTATATAAACAATATGCTCATGGCTGGCTTAATCCGCAGAAGTTTTTGAAAACTCAATTGTTTCGTACTCATGCCTTAGGTAACGCGCAATAAATAAACTACCCATATTGCGCAGAAATTTTGTTTGTCTTTTTTGTTATAAAAATAGGTGTGTAGTCGTTCTACATAACTATTTTTGTGGCAAAGAAGACAAACAAAAGAGTTTTATGCCCTTTGGGTGCAAGTAAGATGGGTAGTTTATTTGTTGCGAGTTGCCTTAGGTGATTATTGATGAAATATTGCAGTGAATGTGGCGCTAACGTCACCCAGAAAAAACCTGAAAATGATGAACACTTACGTTTTGTTTGTGATGACTGTGAAATAATTCATTATCACAATCCTAAAGTAATAGCGGGTGCATTGCCTATTTGGCAAGACAAAGTATTGTTGTGCCGTCGAGCAATCAATCCTCGGCATGGTCTTTGGACATTGCCCGCAGGTTTCATGGAAAATGGTGAAACCCTGGCTCAAGCGGCTGCCAGAGAGACTTATGAGGAAGCCACTGCGGTGATGGAAAATATCAAATTATACACTGTGATTAGCTTACCTCAAGTCAACCAGGTTTATATGATTTACAGAGGGAATTTGGCAAATTTAGATTTTTCTCCTGGTATTGAAAGCCTCGAAACTGAATTGTTTGATGAAAAAGATATTCCATGGGATGAACTGGCGTTTAAAACAGTCACCGAAACCTTGAGGCATTATTTTCACGACAGAAAAAATAACCAATTTCCAATTCATGATTTTTGTATTTTAAAAAAGTAAGAAAGCAGGAGAGACATGGCTGAGCATAAGCAAATAACCAACCCACATGGCATCGGTTTTCAAGTAAGAATTAAACGTATGGGAGTTGAGCATCAACGTTATTTTACTTATAAGGACTGGGGAAGTAAAAAAAGAGCATTAAATGCTGCCATTAGCTGGCGAGATCAAAAGCTGGTCGTATTAGAAAAGTCTCAAAGAGAGGTGGGGTATACTCAAGCACCAGCTCGACATAATAAGTCAACGGGTATTAGAGGTGTCTCACGTTCACTGGCATACTGTAAGAGAAGTGATCAAACCAGTCTGGTGTATCAAGTACATTGGAGTAAAGACAAAAAAGCAAAAAATAAAAAATTCTATGTCGGAGAAATAAATACCGTGACCGCAGACGATGAATTTCATGCCTTCAGAACCGCAACAACCTTTCGACGAGAGTATGAAGCATGTGCCATGGCTAAAAAGCCATTTAATCCAGAAAAATTTAAAGACTGGAAAACTGTTTGTGTTTATGGCGAGTAAGGAATGAGCACGAAATAACTTCCCGTTCTTAATTCCATCTTCACTTTACTTTTCCTACGCTTTTATTCAATCAGATCATTTGAATTTAAAATAAATATGAAACCAAGAACGGGAAGTTATTTCGTGCCCATTCCTTGGGATAATTTTATTTTTGCCATGAAGGGCATTGACGTTTCTCTCTGCGCTTCATGGTTAAAATAATGATGATGTGGGAAACCATGGTTAATATTTATTAAGATGTTGATTTTTCCAAATTAAAAAACTTAGTAACATTGACCAGTCCAGAAACCTGACTGACAATAACTTGAGTAACAGACATTGCATCACGAGTTGTGTTAAGCGCTACAGACATGATGGTTTTGATGCTTTCAAATGCTTGGTTAGCTGTGTCTGCCATTTTCTTTTCTTCATCAATTGATTCCGAAACGGCATGAATTGAGTCGTTAACATCATGTACCGCAGATTTGAGCAATGCCATGTAACTGTCATCTTGTTCATTTGTGCCACCAATCAAGTTCATTTGGCTTTCAACCTGATGCATACTTTCTTCAATCTTGCCAAAATGTCCGTTAACCTGTTCTATCTGACTAATACCTTGGGTGGCGGTTTGAACGCCAGACTCAACACTTTGAACGGCATTGGACATTAGCTCACCCATGTTGCCCATTTGTTCTGAAATCATGTTGACGGCTTCAGAACTTTTGGTGGCTAATTTTTGAACTTCTTCGGCAACGACCGCAAAGCTTTGGCCATGTTCACCTGCTCTTGCTGCTTCAATGGCGGCATTGAGTGCCAGCATTTTGGTTTTTCCTGATATTTCATTGATGATATCGACAAATGAATGAATGCTACTGGTTTGTGTGTTTATTTTTTCAATATGATGAGCAATATCGGTCATACCGTCCATCACTGAATGCATATTATTCACCGACTCTTTGACAACCGTTGATCCCTGGTTGGTTTCTAAACTCATTTCTTTGATACTTTGTTGAGTCTCTACGGTTGCTTCTACCACGCTGTGACTGGTTTGTTCAAGACTGGTGAGTCGTTCTATCATGGTTAAAGTACAATCTGTTACCACTTCGATTTGTTGGTTCATTGATTCAATGGCATATTCACCATCGTTTACTGTTCGTTGTAAGGTATTGGTTTGCTCTTCTATAAATTGGTGGGATTCATCCAATTTTCCCGTGGTTTCATAAATGGTGCTGGAAGCATCAATGAATTTTTTTGCAATATTTTGCAGACTTTTTGTCATTTGTAACATGGCATTGCCCAGTCGGTCATCATCGCCTTTTGGGGTGATGTTGATTGCCAGTTCTCCTCCAGATATTTTTTCTGCATTGGATATGTAATTTTCCATTTCATCCAGTAAATTATTGAATGACTGAGCAACCTGACCTGCTTCAGTACCTTGTTCAGCTGGAACTCGGCGAGATAAATTACCGTCTTCAACAATTTCATACATGGTTTTCATGGTGTCCATCCAAACAGTTTTTGCACCATGCTCTGAGATATTCAGACCTATTTCCTCATCTTCTGGCGATACTCTAAGGTTGCCTGATTTATTCAATAGCCAGAATAATAAATAACCCGTGGCAAATGCCCAGATAAAGACGCTAATAACACCTTCACACTGAATCCATATTTGCGTCATACGATCAGGACTGGAGAGGTTTTCAAGTGGCGCAAAAATTGCCAATGCAATGGTGCCCCAAGCACCACAACTGCCATGAACAGAAACCACATTGATTGGGTCATCCACTTTCATTTTGAGAATTAGTTTTTCACTGATCATAAAAACAATGCCTGATGTAATGCCGATAAGAATTGCA
>JABHHM010000426.1 GCA_018671575.1 Methylococcales bacterium
CAATGATTTTTTATCGACCTTTCCATTGATGGTTAAAGGAATTACATCAATAAATAAAATAACTCTAGGAATCATGTATTGAGGTAATTTGGCCTGTAAATATTTTAATATTTCATCACTATCCGTTGATTCATTTTGTTTAACAATCACATAACCCAGTAACTGTTTTTGATTCTCTTGTTGTCCAACGGATATCACACATTGCTCAACCAGTGGATGATTTTGTAAAACTGTCTCTATTTCACCCAGTTCAATACGATAACCCTGAATTTTGACCTGAAAATCTTCACGACCTAAAAATTCAATATTGCCATCTGCTAGATAACGTCCTATGTCACCCGTTCTATAGAGCGCTTCTCCTGTTTCTGGATGATTAAAAAAACTGGCTTGAGTTTTTTCATTATCTTTCCAATATCCTTTTGCTAATCCCACACCTGCAATATACAGATCTCCTGTGACCCAGTGCGGACAATGTTGCAACGCTTTATTCAATACATAAAACTGCTGATTGGCTAAAGGTTTACCATAAGGAATACTTTTCCAATGAGTTTCAAGCGAATCAATTGGGTAATAAATAGACCAAATAGAGGCTTCCGTTGCACCGCCCAAACTGATTAATTGTAATGATGAATTAAGTTGTTTAATTTGCTCAGGTAAATCCAGTGGAATCCAGTCGCCACTCAATAAAGCCAGACGCAATGAGGGTAAATGATGGTCGTCTTTACCGCTATCATTCAATTGATAATCGGTTAGCATTCTCATCAAGGCAGGCACTGTATTCCAAATTGATACTTGATACCGCTCAATGAGTTCAACCCAATGGGCGGGGTCTCTTTCTTGTGTAGCTTTCGGTATCACTAATGCCGCACCAGAATTTAAAGTGCCAAACACATCGTAAACCGATAAATCAAAATTCAAATTGGAAATTGCAATTACACGATCATTCGGATTAACCGAAAACCGTTGATTGATGTCAATCACAGTGTTTAATGCACCCCGATGATCGATCATCACGCCCTTGGGTAAACCTGTCGAACCTGAAGTGAAAATAATGTACGCCAAATTACTGACTTCAACAGGCTTGATGAATGGTGTTTTAGCCGATTGTTCAAAATCTGTTTCCACACAATAACAATATTTCACCATGTCCCACTGAAAATTAGCTTTCACATCCGCTTGCGTCAAAACAGTATCGCAGTCAATTTGTTCCAGCAACAATTCCAAACGTGATTCTGGCACTTGTGAATCAATTGGCACATACGTTCCACCAGCCGCTAATACGCCCATGCAAGCGGTGATTTGCTGCCAACCTTTTTGCATCACAATAGCAACACAAAAGGCTTTATTGGGTTGATGAATAATGGCTAACTGATTGGCAATTTGATACGATTTAGTGGCTAACTCGCCATAACTTAACGTCAATTCATCTGAAATAATGGCGATTGAGTCAGGTGTTTGCTGTGCCAAATCAAAAAATGGACTGTGTAACAAGCCATCAGGTACGGCTTGTTGAGTTTGATTAATGTCCTCAATTTGTTGTTTTTGATATTCAGGCAATAAATCAAAGGCGGATTGTTGCCAGTATTGATCTGATTTAGCCAGTTGGCGTAGCATCTGAGTCATTGCATCAAACATAACAGACACCATGTTTTCAGGGAATAAGTCATCGACATAATCCCAGCTTAGAATCAAATCCCCTTGCTCTTCAAACACCTGATAATCCAACCAAACTTGCGGTGTTTGTGAAATATTAAAGGTTCGTTTACCTAACCATTCACCACCCTCTTCATTGTCCTGAATCGGCAAGGCACTGGTAAAGACCACGGGCATAGACACATTGCGATTTTGTTGAAGCCCCATTTCACGCATCACTCGCATACCATTGATCTGGTTATTTTCTAAATCTTCACTCAATTGCTTAAAGAGTTGTTTGGCTCGTTGCATGAAGGTTTGATCTGATCGGTAATTGACTTCTAACAATAACAATGAGGTAAAATCACCAACAATTTCATTGACTTGAGGATGCAAAGGCAAGCGATTAAACAGTGTCAAGTTTAAGGTAAAATCACTTTGTTTGCTATAACGTGCCAACACTTCGGCATAAACCGCACACAACACCAGAGAACTGGTTAATCCTGCTGATTTCGCCCGTTGTTTTAATGCTTGCCAAGGTGTTTTTTCCAATACATAAGCACATCGAACAAAACGAGGCTTTTCAATTTCAGAAGGTTTTATAGCCAAAGGTAAATCAGGTGCATTGGGGATGCTTGGCAGACGTTTTTTCCAATAACTCCATTGATCATTAAAAATATCGGATGACAATATTTCTTTTTCAGCCAGAACATAGTCTCTGAAATTAACTTCCAGCGGAGTCAGCTCAATCTCAGGTTCTTGATAAAGCTGTAACCATTCTTTGGACAACACCAGAAAACTCCAGACATCCCCCATTAATAAATCAAAACTGAAATAAATTCGGGTATTCTGATCATCAATGATGTGTGCCGCCAATTCAAACAATGGCCATTGCTCAGTCGGCAATACTTGAGCTTCTAAATGATTGCGGGTCTCATGCCATTGTTGCTCTATTTCTTGTGGTGTTTTACCCCGTAAATCCAAGGTTGGAATATTGTAATACGGCACATCTTGCAACACTTGTTGTTGTCCATCAGCATGAATCACCATGCGTAACATGTCATGACGTTCGATCAATTTATGCCATGACTGATTCAAGCGTTGAATATCAATTGATGTCCCTTCAACTTCAACATAAAAATGACAAGCCACATTACCCAGATCAAAGCCACCTTGTCGTCCTAACCAATAGGCCTGTTGAATATCATTAAGAGGAAATGTATCAAACCGATGAAGTGGATCAGGTTTGATTTGTGGTAATGCTTTTTCTACTTTTATTGCCTGCTGGTCTTGCTGTTCAATCCAATTTGCCAATTCTGCAATACTGGGATGGGCAAAAAACTGATGCAATGGCAAATCTATTTGAAAATGCTGACGAATACTGGTTGCAGTTCGGGTTGCAATCAGCGAATCACCACCCAGTTCAAAAAAGTTATGATGCAATCCAATCGCTAAATCTGTTTTTAATAATTCCTGCCATTTTTTCACCAACCAAATTTCAGTGAGTGTGGTGGCGGCAACAAACTCTTGCTGGTTCGATAGTTGGGCTTGATCGGGTAACGGCAAGGCTTTTTTATCGACTTTGCCATTGACGGTTAGAGGGATTTTGTCAATGAAAAAAATTACTCGAGGAATCATATATTGAGGCAATTTGGTTTGCAGAAAACTAACCAATTCATCACTGTGCGGAGTGTTTTCATGATTGACAATGACATAAGCAATCAATTGTTTTTGGTCATTCTGTTGGCACACGGAGACAACACATTGTTCGACATATTGATGATTTTGCAAGGCCGTTTCTATTTCACCGAGCTCAATACGATAACCTTGTATTTTAACCTGAAAATCTTCTCTGCCTAAAAATTCAATATTGCCATCTGGCAGATATCGCCCTAAATCTCCCGTTCGATACAAACGTTTTTGAGTTTGAGGATGCCAAAAGAAACTGGCATTGGTTTTTTCTTTATCTTTCCAGTAACCTTGCGCCAGACCAGAACCTGCAATATAAAGCTGACCAGCCACCCAAGTTGGACAATCATTGAGTAATTCATTCAACACATAAAATTGTTGATTATTCAATGCTTTGCCATAAGGAATACTCGACCATTGTGAATCAATTTCATCAATAGGGTAAACTATCGACCAAATTGAAGCTTCCGTTGCCCCACCTAAACTGGTCACAGCGACTTGGTTACTGATTTGTTTGATCTGATCGGGCAAATCTAATGGAATCCAATCACCACTTAACAGCACTGATTTTAGTGAGTTTAATTTTTGTTGATTGCTTGTATCCTTTAATAAATAATCAGTTAACAACCTCATCAACGCAGGCACAGTGTTCCATAAAGTCACTTGATATTCATTAATCAAGTCAACCCAATGTGACGGTTCTCTCTCATTCTCAGCGTCAGGTATAATTAATGTCGCACCCGCGGATAATGTGCCGAAAACATCATACACCGACAAATCGAAATTTAAATTTGAAATAGCGATGATACGGTCATGAGTTGACAATTGAAAACGTGAATTAATAGCATCAATGGTGTTCAACACACTTTGATGATCCAACATGACACCTTTTGGCATTCCTGTTGATCCTGAAGTAAAAATCACATAAGCAAGATCACCAGGTTTGGCGGCATGAGCAACGGGAATACATTGTGTATTTGGCTGTAATTGATCCACACAAATCACATCAACCGATAAAGTCAAATCATTAAATATTTGTTCCAACCAAGATTGAGTTAAGATGATTTCAACCTCACCATGCTGACATAAATACTCAATACGCTCAGTCGGCAAATTCGGATCAATCGGTAAATAAGCGCTACCAGCTTGCAGGACTGATAAACAAGCAACGGTTTGTTCCCAACCTTTTTCCATTACAATGGCAATTAATTGATTAGGCCTAGTACCTTTTGATGACAAATCATGCGCCAATGTCATCGAACGATGATACAAACTTTCATAGGTCAGAATTTTTGCTGAACTAATGACGGCTGGATTGTGTGGATTTTGCCGAACCTGTTGTAGAAAACCATCCTGTAAAAAGCCAATGGGTATTTCACTGTAAAGTTGGCTTTGCTGCTCAATAGAAGAAATTAATTGCGACGATAACCAGTCCAATTGAGTTTGATGCCAAGAAGAATCATCGGTCGCCAATTGTCGCAAATGAAATTCATAAGACTGGAACATGGAATCAATTAAGTCTGTTGGAAATAGTTCAACCACGTAATCCCAGCTATAAATTAAGTCGCCATTTTCTTCATAAACTTGATGATCTAACCAGACTTGTGGTGTTTGCGTGATGCTATAAGCCAATTCTCCCAGCCAATAAGTGGTATCGCTGTCAACAGGTTCTTCATCTTGAGTAATCGGTAAAGCACTGGTGAAAATAACAGGCAATCCAAGTTTTTCCTGTGGTCTGAGTTTTGCCATTTCTCGCATTACATGAACACCGCTAATAGCACGATGCTCCAAATCTTCCAGCAGTTGATTTTGTAAATTTTGTAAGCGTTGGGCAAAACTTAAGTCACCGCCTGCCTTAGACTCTAATAATGTTAAGGTAGTGAAATCACCAACCAGTTCCTGAACCTGGGGATGAATAGGCAAACGATTAAACAACGTTAAATTTAAAGTAAAATGCTGATGACGACTGTGGTTGGCTAATAAATCTGCATATAAGCCACAGAGAATCATTGAAGGCGTTAAACCAAATTGTTGCCCCATTCGTTTTAATCTTTTCCATTGTAGTTCAGGTAAACGACCTTGTTTTCGGTCAAACACTGGCTTTTTAATTTGTTCTGGGTTACAGGCCAAGGGCAGTTCTGGACCAGCAGGAATGGTGGCTAATCGTGCTTTCCAGTAGTCCCAGTGATCACTTTGCAATTGCTCTTGTTCAATTTGTTTTTCCGCTAGGACATAATCTCTAAAACTGATCTCTAATGGAGCCAAAGATAAACTGGGGTTTTCATAAAACTGTCGCCATTGATTAAAAATCAGCATCAAACTGAAAACATCCGCCATCAACAAATCAAAACTGAAATGCACTCGTTTTTTATGGTCAGCCATTTGACTCACATGAATATCAAATAATGGCCATTGATCAGTGATAAATAACTGTTGTGATAATTGATCACGCACCACCATTAACGATTGTTCTGCCTCAACATCGGTTTGCTTGCTGAAATCATGCAAGGTCATTTCAAAATCAGCCACCTGTTCCAGTATTTGTTGCTGACCATCTTTGTGAATGATGGCTCGTAACATATCATGACGTTGAATCATGGCTCGCCAAGCAGTTTGTAGACGATCAAAATCAATCGATGAGCTATCCAGTTCCATGTAGATATGACATGCGACATTGCTTAATTCATATGCGCCTTGTTGCCCCATCCAGTAGGCATGTTGAATTTCATTTAAAGGAAATTTTTGATGGTGATTTTCCAGATCAGGCTGTATTAATTCATGAGGTGATTGAGTAGTCACTACATCACCGTCTAACACTCGTTCATCAAGCAATGATGCCAATAAATCAATACTTTGTGATGCAAAAAACTGCCTCAATGACAGTTCAATCTTAAATTGCTCTCTGATGGCACTCACCAATTGAGTTGCAATGAGAGAATCACCACCCAAATGAAAGAAATTATCATGCACACCAATGGTCGGAATATTTAAAACTGATTGCCATTGTTCAACCAACCATTTTTCAGTGTCACTTCGAGCAGACTGGTAGCTCGATTCATCTACACTATCGATGGTTGGAACGGGTAAAGCACGTCTATCCAGCTTACCATTGTGACTTAGCGGTAAACACTCTAAATGAATCCACACTTGAGGAATCATGTAATCAGGCAAATGTTCTACCAGATGCTCCATCACCAAATTATTTTCAACGTTCCCCACATAATAAGCCACCAAATGTTGAGATTGATTCGATGACTCCTGATGAGAAATCACCGCAATATCTTCAATACCAGCATATCGACTAATGGTAGATTCAATTTCACCCAGTTCAATTCGAAAACCTTGAATTTTAACCTGGAAATCTTCCCGACCTAAAAATTCTATTTGAGAATTCTCAATCATTCGACCTAAATCGCCTGTTTTATACAAGCGTTCGCCACTGACGGGATGAATGATAAAACTGTTGTCGGTTTTTTCCTTATCTTTCCAGTAACCTCGTGCTAAACCAACTCCTCCGATATAAATATCACCCACCACCCAGTCAGGACATAACTGATGATGTTCGTTCAACACAAGCATTTGTTGATTAGTCAATGCTTGACCATAGGGGATACTGTTATAGTTTTGATGACTTTGATGAATTGGATAATCAATTGACCAAATGGAGGCTTCCGTTGCACCACCCAGACTGATTATTTGACAATCAGCTTGATAATCCCATAATCGATCTGGCATGTTAACAGCGATCCAGTCACCACTTAACATCACCAAACGCAATGAAGTTAGATCAACCGTTGTTTTATGCTGAGCAAAATCCAGCAACATTTTCATCAAAGGTGGCGCTGAATTCCACAAAGTTATTTTTTGTTCGGCAATTAAACTTAACCAGTAATCAGGTTCACGTTCCTGTTCTGCATCAGGGATAATTAAAGTTGCTCCTGCTGCTAATGTGCCAAATACATCGTAGACAGATAAATCAAAACTCAATGATGATAATGCAATAACACGGTCTTTTTCGGTCACTTGATAACGTTCATTAACGTCAATAATCGTATTTAAAGCACCTTCATGCTCAATCATGACGCCTTTGGGCAGTCCTGTAGAACCTGACGTAAAAATGACATAAGCCAAATCGTTTGCTTGCGTTAAAACGGGTCTTAATTCAGCAGAATCATCGGCAATATAGCTATCCACTTTTAGTGTTTTTATACCAGAAAAATCAGCCAATATTGATTGTGTTGCTTCATGAGTCAACACCAAAATAGTATCCGTATGTGACAACAAAAATTCTAAGCGTTTTTTAGGTAAATCTGGATTAATTGGGAAATAAGCATAACCTGCCCTTAAAATGCCCAAACAAGCAACGCTTTGTTCCCAGCCTTTTTTCATCAAAATACCGACAAATTCACCTTTACATCCCGTTTGCTGAATTTGTTTAGCGACTATTCGACTCAGGACTTCAAGTTCGCCATAAGACAATTGTTTTTCAGGTGCAATGATGGCGATGGCATCTGGGTTTTGTTTAACTTGCTGTAAAAATGGATCAGTCAACAAGCCTTTGGGCACGCCATGATTGGTTGCATTGATCTTTTCACGACATTGTTTTTGCTCAGCAGGTAAAGACACCAAATCAATTTGTTGCCAGGCAGAATCTGACTCGCTCAATGCCACCAATGCATTACAATAAGTATTGAACATGTCATTAATCACATTGTCGGGGAACAGTGCTTCCACTAAATCCCAACTCAACATCAACTCTCCATGATGTTCATTCACTTGATGGTCTAACCAGACTTGTGGAGTTTGAGTGATACTGTAAACTTGTTCACCCAACCAGTCCGTTGGATAATCATCCGAGTCTTCATTATCGGTTAATGGCAAAGCACTGGTAAAGACAATGGGAGTGCCAGCATTATCAGTATTTTTTGCAATGTCTCTTAATACTCGAATACCATTGATCTGACGATGCTCCATATCAGTCACTAATTGTTGCTGTAACTGTTTGGCTCGTTGCTCAAAAGATAAACCCGATGATGCCTGTCTTTCCAGTAAAATCAACGTGGTAAAATCGCCCACTATTTGTTGTGTTTTCGGGTGTAATGGTAAACGATTAAATAACGTTAGATTTAAGGTAAAATGTTGTGACTTACTCCACAATGCCAATACATCGGCATACACAGCACATAAAATCATGGAGGGTGTTAAATTGGCTTGTTTGCCTCGTTGTTTCAACAATGACCATTGCTTGACTGACAACCGATGGCTCAAACGGATAAACTTGGGTTTCTCAATTTCAGCGGGTTGCTTGGCTAATGGCAAGACAGGACCCGCAGGTAAGGTATCGATTCTATTCTGCCAATATTCCCAAGCAGTTTTTTCAGCATTCGTTTGTTGTAATGCCTGTTCTGCTAACACATAATCCCTAAATGTTAAATCAAGTGTTGGCAATTGCGTTTCAATATTCTGATAACATTGATGCCATTCATCCAGTATGATCAAAAAGCTCCAGACATCAGCAATCAATAGATCAAAACTAAAATGCAGTAAATAATTATTTTCACCCAGATCATGCGCCCGTAATTCGAACAATGGCCACTGAGTTGTGTCGAACATTTGAGCTTCCAGCTCATCTCTAAACTGTCTTATTGAAGCCTGTATTTCAACTTCATTATTTTGACTGACATCCTTTGTAGTAATGACATAATCGGCTACAGAGTCCAAGCATTGTTGTTGTCCATTATTTGATATAGTCATGCGTAACATATCATGGCGATTGATGATGATATTCCAAGCATCTGTCAAACGCTGAATATCCATGTCTTTGACTTTAAATTCACCATAATAATGACAAGGAATATTGCCCAGAGTAAAACCACCTTGTCTCCCCAACCAATAGGCTTGTTGTATTTCATTGAGAGCAAACGGTTGGAAACGATGCTCTCTGTCAGGCTGAATTTGTGGTAATGCTTGAGTTTGCAGTATAACTGTTGGCTGGATATCAATAAACTCGCCCAAATGACTCAAACAATGACTTTGATTAAAAAATTCAGCCAAAGGCATGGCAATTTGGAATTGTTGGCGGATGTTGTTGACAAAACGAGTTGCCACCAACGAATCTCCACCCAAAGAGAAAAAACTATCATGACGACTGATTCGGTCATTGTCTTTAAAGTAATTCGATAATGTTGAAATCAACCAGGCTTCGGTTTTAGTTTTAGCGGCTTCGTAGGGAACGTCATCATCTTCTGTATTGGATAAATCGGGTAATGCATTTCGGTCAATTTTACCATTGGCGGTTAAGGGTAACTCAGCAATGTTGATCAATTGTTTTGGCATCATATAAGATGCCAGTTTTCCTGATAAAAAGTTTCTCAATTCACTTTCATCAAATTCACCAACGATATATGCCACCAGATAACGGTTATGATGCAAACCTTCTTTAGCAATCACCACAGCGGTTTCGATAGCTTCGAATTGTAATAAAGCTGATTCAATTTCACCCAGCTCAATTCGATAACCTTGAATTTTAACTTGAAAATCTTCCCGACCTAAAAATTCAATATTGCCATCGGGTAAAAACCGTCCTAAATCACCTGTTCGATAATATCGTTCGTTGGTTAATGGATTATTGATAAAACTTGCCTCAGTTTTATCGTTATCTTTCCAATATCCTTGAGCTAACCCGATTCCTGCAATGAATATTTCTCCAGAAACCCAAGTGGGGGTATTTTCATATCGTGAATTCAGCACCCATAACTGTTGATTGTCTAATGCTTTACCGTAAGGAATACTATTCCAGCTTTCATCAACATGATCAATAGGATAATAGACTGACCAGATAGATGCCTCGGTTGCCCCGCCCAAACTGATGACCTCAACTTGCTGATTGAGGGTTTTAATTTGTTCTGGCAAACCCAATGGAATCCAGTCTCCACTCAACATCACCAAGCGCAGTGATTGCAATTCTTGGGCCTTATCAAGCAAAGAGTCAACCAACATTTTGATCAATGCAGGCACGCTATTCCATACGCTGACCTGGTACTGATCGATACATTGCAACCAATGAACAGGGTCACGTTCCTGCGCCGCATCAGGAATAACCAAGGTTGCACCTGCATCGAAAGTACCAAATAAATCATAAACCGATAAATCAAAATTCAGATTAGAAATGGCAATCACTCGATCTTGTGGTACTAAATTGAATTTTCGATTGATATCAACAATGGTATTCATTGCCCCACGATGGTCAATCATGACACCTTTTGGTAGTCCTGTAGAACCCGAAGTAAAGATGATGTACGCTAAGTCTTCTGGATGACGGCTATTAGCCAATGGCTCGGTTGACTGGCCATCAAAAACATCACTGTCAACCGCAACAATTTGACAGTAATCAATATAGGCCAGTTGGTTTGATAACACGGATTGAGTAAGTACCAGTTGAGTGTCGGTATGCTCCAATAAATAATTAATACGTTCGCTCGGCAACTCTGGATCAATTGGTATATACACACCGCCTGATTTTAAAATTGCCAGACAAGCAACAGATTGTTGCCAACCTTTTTGCATCACCACAGCAATGATGGTCGATTCTAATTTTTTGGCTACGGTATTTTGTTTGATAAAATGTGCTATTTGTAAACTTTTGTCAGCAATTTCTGCATAACTAAAACTAAAATCAAGCCCGATAATGGCAAGATGATCGGGTTGTTTGACGGCTTGTTGAAAGAAACCATCATGCAATAGTTTTTCAGGAATAAGCACACGGGTTTCATTGACTTTATTCCGCATGGTTTGCTGGTAAGTTGGCAAACTATAAATATGTGTTTGATGCCAAACATCATCATCGGCAATGAGTTGATGCAATAGATGACAATAAGCATCAAACATATCCTGAATCATGCTATCTGGAAATAACTCATCAACCGCATCCCAGCTAAAAATTAACTCACCATTTTCTTCAAAGATTTGATGATCAATCCAAACCTGTGGTGTTTGAGTAATGTGAAACAGTTTTTCACCCAACCAATCAATCGGTGATGCCTGAGTTTTGGTATCTTGTAATGGCAATGCACTGGTAAATACCACTGGCATGAATAAATTAGTCGATTGTTGACGACTGATTTCTTTCATTAATTCGATACCACTGATGTTACGGTGCTCCATATCCTGTAGCATTTGTTGTTGTAAATTTTTTGCCCATTCACTGAAACTCACCCATGCTTGAGTGTCTATCACCAACAAAGTTAAGGAAGTGAAATCACCAACAATTTCATTGACTTGTTCATGTAAATTTAAGCGATGAAACTGTGTAATATTTAAGGTAAAACGGTCAGTTTTACTCCATTGGTCCATAATCCTTGCATACACAGCACATAAAATCATGGAAGGTGTTAAACCAATGTTTCTGGCTTTTTGTTTTAAGCGTTGCCAGTCAGCTTGATTTAATTTAGATTGGTAACGCACAAAATGAGGTTTTTTAATGCTTGATGGAGCAACTGCTAACGGTAACTCTGGGCCTCCAGGAATATCATGCAAACGATCATTCCAGTATTTCCAATCATCAGCGAAATACTGCTGACTGTTTAATTGTTGTTCGGCAACGATGTAATCACGGAAAGTAATGTCACACACTGGCAATTGAGTTTCAGAGTCATCATAAAGTTGTTGCCATTCTTTAAAGAGGATGAGAAAACTCCAGACATCCGCCACCAACAAATCAAAACTCAAATGTAAACGCTGAGTGGTTGGTAATTTATTAACCTTAATTTCAAACAATGGCCATTGAGTGGTATCAAATACCTGCGCTTCCAGAGTGTTTCTGGTCGCTGTTAATGCTTGTTTTATCTGTTGTGAACTCGACTGGGTCAAGTCTTCAATAATAAACGTATAATCATCAACGTCTTGTAAAACTTGTTGTACGCCATTTTTATTGACCACGGCTCTGAGCATGTCGTGACGTTTGACCAGTTGTTGCCATGCCCATTGTAACTTTGACACATCCAATTCATCATTTTCAATTTCCAGATAAAAATGACAAGCAACACTGCCCAACTCAAAACCTTCTTGTCGCCCCATCCAATAGGCTTGTTGAATATCATTTAAAGCAAAAGGCTGATGCCGAGATTTCTCATCATGTGTTATCTGAGGCAATGATATTTCATTGCTGTCAGATCGACTTTCTGCATTTTCCAGTTGTTTGGCAATATTTTCAATCACAGGATTTTCAAAGAAAGTTGCCAATGCCAATTCGACTTTAAAATGCTTTCTAATTTGTGAAACAGCTCGGGTTGCTGTTAAAGAATCACCACCTAATTCAAAAAAATGATCCA
>JABHHM010000428.1 GCA_018671575.1 Methylococcales bacterium
TTAAAAACAGAAGAAGAAAATAAACGTAGTTTTGCATTATTTTCCACACTTTCCTTAATTAATACGCTTTTCCTGATTTTTTATGGTCTCACCATTGCTTATAGTCAAAACATTGAAATTGTTAATATAACCAATCGTGTCACGGTTATTATGTCGATGTTTACCGTGGTTTTGTCATTGCATTTCATTCAATCATTTTATAAGCAAACTGAATTTATATTTTATAAAAACTCCGACTTTCAAATTTTTTATTATATTAATGTCTTTTTTACTATCTTGAGTTTGCTGGACAGTGATTTATTTCTAAAAAAAGCCATTTTTCACCCCAATGAAACCTATTTTGGGTTGCAATTTGGAATATTGTTTCAGCTTTGGGGACTTTATCTATTGTCTCTATTAATGTACGCCTTGTGGCGAGCATTATTGGTTTGGCAAACTTCAAAAAATACCCAGACAAATTATCATGCGGCTAATTTATTGGTGTTTTCTTACGCTGTTTGGGTGATTGGTGGAATTATTGATACTTTATCCAGTGTTGCAGTTATTTCAGCCTTGCCATCTTCTTGGGTTGGTTCCATTTTAGTGGTGCTGTCTATTCTATTTATTATACTGAATCAGCGAGAGAGTTTTTTTCAACAGTTGAGGATTGAAATTGATCATCATAAATCAACTGAGCAAGCGTTAAGAGTGAGCGAGCAACGTTATGCTTTGGCCGCCAAAGCAGCCAATGATGGTCTTTGGGACTGGGACATTATTGTCAATACCGTTTATTTTTCGACTCGATGGAAATCGATGCTGGGATACGATGAGGATGATATAGGCCAGTCACCTGATGATTGGTTTGAGTTGGTCCATATTGAAGATGTTGATCGTTTGAAAACTGCCATAGAAACTCATTTTGCAGGTTCAAGCAGTCATTTTGAATGTGAATTCCGCATGCGTCATAAGCAAGACTATTATCGCTGGGTCATTTGTCGGGGTATGGCAGTTAAAAATGATGAGGGTGAAAATATCAGAATGGCGGGTTCAATTACCGATGTTTCTGAACGGAAATCTTATGAAGATCAACTTTTACATGATGCATTTCATGATCAATTGACGTCATTGCCCAATCGTTTTTTGTTTGTAGATCGATTACAGCATTTGTTGCTATTATCGAAAAAATCCAAACAACCCTTTGCCGTCATGTTGTTGGACATTGATCGCTTCAAAGTGATCAACGACTCTTTAGGGCACTTGTTCGGTGATGAAGTGTTGATAGCGATTGCCAAAAGACTGGAGCAGGTACTGACTCAAGGTGATACTTTGGCAAGATTTGGTGGCGATGAATTTACTTTATTGTTAGAAAGTATTGATAGCAGAGATTCAATCATCAAGTATGCCGAAAAAATTAATGATATTTTAGCCGAACCATTTTTGCTAAAAGGTAAAGAAATTCATACTCACAGTAGTGTGGGACTGGTGTTTGGTCCAGGTGAATATAAAGATGCAGAACATATCATACGTGATGTAGATATCGCCATGTATAAAGCAAAGTCTCATGGTGGTGGTCGTTATCAGTTATTCGATCAAACCATGCATCAAAATGCCATGGCGCGTCTGGAACTGGAAAATGACATACACAAGGCCATCGATGATAATCAATTATTTGTAGTCTATCAGCCGATTGTCGCCATTGATGAAGAGAGGCTTGTTGGTTTTGAAGCATTGATTCGTTGGCAGCATCCCAAATATGGTTTGGTGTCACCCGCTGAATTTATTCCCATTGCTGAAGAAGTGGGGTTGGTGATTGATATTGATCGTTGGGTGATGATCAGTGTTTGTCGTCAACTTGAGAAGTGGGTTAAAAAATATCCAGATATTAAAGATTTGGTGGTCAGTGTTAATTTTTCTGCCTACCATTTTTCACAGCATGATTTACTTGAGCGGCTACAGGAGTTATTTAAAAAAGAACAAATTGATTTGTCTGTTTTGTCTCACCTCAAACTTGAAATTACAGAAACCATTATCATGGAAAACCCTGAAATGGCAACGCAATTACTGAACGACTTAAGGGCGATGAATATTAAATTTTCATTAGATGACTTTGGTACAGGCTATTCTTCTTTTAGTTATTTGCATCGTTTTCCTGTCAACACCTTAAAAATAGATCGTTCATTCGTTATTAGAATGTGTCTGGATAATGATGGTTTTGAGATAGTCAGAGTATTGGTGTTGCTGGCTCATGCTTTAAATCTAAATGTGATTGCTGAAGGTGCAGAAAGCAAAGAGCAAAAAGAGAAATTAAAGCGGTTAGGTTGTGAATTTATACAAGGGCAATACTATTCCTTGCCAGTCTCACTAGAACAGGCAGATAAGTGGCTTGAAGAACAGCCATGGATGATAAAATGAGTAAGGTGTAATTAATTTGGTTTGCCTGCTGTATTCTACTGGTTTATCTGTTATCATTCTCGTCATAAAAATAACGATTCACTATCCTGAAAATTCAGGTTAACTATTTCCTCATACAAATATAAAGAATCACATTCCTGCTATGGTTGAATTTGCCAAAGAAGTCCTTCCCGTTAATTTAGAAGATGAAATGAAACAGTCCTACCTGGATTATGCCATGAGCGTAATAGTCGGCAGGGCATTACCCGATGTTCGAGATGGTTTAAAGCCAGTGCATCGACGGGTACTTTTTGCCATGAGTGTATTGGGAAATAGTTGGAATAAACCCTATAAAAAATCTGCCAGAGTGGTCGGTGATGTCATCGGTAAATATCACCCGCATGGTGATACCGCTGTTTACGATACCATTGTTCGTATGGCGCAACCATTTTCATTGCGTTATATGCTGGTAGATGGTCAAGGTAATTTCGGTTCAGTTGATGGCGATTCACCTGCCGCCATGCGATATACCGAA
>JABHHM010000231.1 GCA_018671575.1 Methylococcales bacterium
CATAGCAATTTTTTTGCCCGCCTTTTTTGTTGCAAAAATAGTTGTGTAGTTCGACTACACGCCTATTTTTGCGCCTCAAAGGCAAACAAAAATCCTGCACAATTTGGACATTTATTTATTTCTCTTCCCCTTAGCATCATATTTATTTTAAGGGTAGGCACAAAAATAGGCGGACAAAAAGACATAAACAAGCCATTGGAAATTTTTGAGATCAGACCTTAAAAATACCTTGCAACAATTTACGACATTCATCCAAAACCAGCACAGAAGATGCAACAACAACTGTGATCAGCCATTGATTAACTGACAAGTCAGCTGTCTTAAAAATTTCCTGCATAAAAGACCAGTGAACAACAATAACCTGAACCATCACTACAATTGCCAAAGCCAGCCATAAATAAATATTCTTAAAAAAATCACGGTTAAATGCCGTTCCCAAATCAGACCGAGCATTAAAAACATTAAAAACCTGAAACAAAACAAATGTAGTGAATGACATCGTTAATGCAACTTGTTCGACATAATGTTGTTGTGCCCATAATAAAACGCTCAATGTTCCTACTGCCATGGTAATACCATAAAGCATGATATTACCCAAACGGTGAAAATTCAAAATACGCACATTCGTTGATCGAGGCGGTATTTGCATTATTTGAGGACGCGACGGGTCAAGTCCTAACGCCATTGCAGGAGGTCCATCCATGATAATATTAACCCATAATAATTGAATCGGAGTAAACGGAAAAGCCACACCGAAAAAAGGCGCAAAAACCACCGTAATAATTGCACCAATATTGGTAGACAACTGAAAACGTACAAATTTGATGATATTGTCAAAAATAGTACGTCCCTCTTTGACCGCATGGACAATGGTTGCAAAATTGTCATCCGTCAAAATTACGGTGGCCGCTTCTTTTGTCACATCGGTACCGTTTAACCCCATAGCCACACCAATATCTGCCGATTTTAAAGCAGGGGCATCGTTGACACCATCACCTGTCATCGCCGTCACATGACCACGTTTTTTAAGTGCATTCACTATTCTTACTTTTTGCTCTGGAGTCGCCCGTGCAAACACACTGATGTCATCAATTTTTTCCACTAAATCAGCATCCGACAACTGATCCACTGCCTGACTGGTCAACACTTCACCTGGCAAGCTTAATTGATGGGCAATTGCCGTTGCTGTTGGCGCCTGATCACCCGTGATCATTTTCACGGCAATACCAGCTTGATGACATAATTTAATGGCTTTTTGAGCTTCTTTTCGTAACGGATCAATCAACCCAATAAGTCCCTGAAAGGTTAAATGATGAATGTAATCAGACAAATTAGCATTTTCATCAAATTCATCAACCGACAAACAAACACTAGCAACGGCTAAAACCCTCAAGCCTTTGGATGCATAATTTTGATTAATTTTAATTAATGCTTGTTGTTTTGTTTCATCTAGCTGACACAGTGGAATTAAGATATTGGGAGCACCTTTAATAAATCCATATATATCATTGTCAATACGATGAAATGTCACCATATATTTATGCTCTGAATCAAATGGGATTTCGGCAACTCTAGGAAATTGCTGAGTTAAATCATCTCGACTAAAACCTGCTTTTTGACCCAAGATTAAAAAAGCAGCTTCCATGGGGTCACCTAAAACCTCTTCGTCATGTATGGTCGCATCATTGCAAAGCATAATAGGTCGTATTAGATGCGTTAAATCCAGAGTATTTTGCTGTGTTTTAATATTACCCTCTTTTTGATAACCTTCGCCCTCAACATCAAAATGAGTATTCTGATGATAAAATGCCCTGACGGTCATTTCGTTGTGTGTCAATGTCCCTGTTTTGTCAGAACATATCACAGTGGTACAGCCCAATGTTTCAACGGCCGCCAAGCGTTTTACAATCGCACCGTGTTGTGCCATTCGGCGCATGCCTAAAGCCAAAGTAATGGTTGCAACAGCGGGTAAACCTTCTGGAATTGCTGCTACCGCTAATACAATGGCCGTCATGATTATTTGTACCCATGGCTCATCACGTAAAAAACCAATAATAATCATTAAAAAAACGACAATACCTGCAATAAGAGCCAATCTTTTACCCAAACTATCCAATTGAATTTGCAGAGGAGTCGTCGCATCTTCAGACTCATCAAGCATTTTAGCCAACCGCCCCATTTCAGTTTGCATCCCCGTTCCAGTAACCACCATTTCACCACGACCACGAGTAATAATAGTATTCATATACAACATATTGGATCGTTCAGCTAAAGATGTTTCAACTGAAATGGCCTCAACCTGTTTTTTTACCGTATGAGACTCACCCGTTAACGTTGATTCATCAACCTCTATATTGTTTTCTTTTATAATTCTCCCATCTGCCGACACACGGCTACCACTCTCCAAAATCACAATGTCACCTGGCACCAGTTCTTTTGCCAATATTTTCATGATCTGTGTATTACGCCGAACAACCGCTTCGGGAGATAACATATTTTTTAAAGCTTGCAGTGATTTTTCTGCACGAAATTCTTGATAAAAGCCTAATAAGGCATTGATACACACCACTATTAGAATAACAATCGCATCTCTTAAATCACCAATCACAGCAGCTAACACTGCTGCCGCCACTAAAATCAAAATTAAAAAACCTTGAAATTGCTCTAATAATAAAGTGATTGCTTTTTTAGGTGGTTTTTCTTTAAGGTGATTTTGCCCCTGGCTTAATAATCGAGATTTTGCCTCATTTTCAGACAAACCAGATAGCCTACTGACATTCAATTCATCCAGTATTTGTTTTGCAGATTGAGCATGAGATGAGCGCAAAGAAGACATAATATTAAATGATGATAATGGAATAATTAAGGCCAATTTAATGAGGAATGAACACGAAATAATGCGTCATTCCTTAAAACAATTATAACTGAAAACACATTCAACATCTGTGTTTAAATTTATTTTCATCAACACTCAAAAATATGAAAAAGTTTGTTAAAACATGACCCCAATCAATTTTGAATATTGTTAAATCAATCATATGAGTATAGGATTTTAGATAACACAAAAGAACATGACGCCCTTACGGGCAAATATTCAAATACTCTGCGAGAGAGTATAATTTTTTCACCATGAAGCACATGAAGACAATGAAGAAACAACTTCAATATCTTCATGCTCTTCATGGTGAAAATAAAAAACACCTATTATTAAAAAACTTTATTTTTCCGATACTTTAAATAAACTTACCCATAATTACGCAGGAATTTTGTTCGTCTTTATTGTCGTCTACACAACTATTTTTTAAGCGATAAAAGCAGACAATAGATGAGATGAGATTTTTCGAATCTTATGCAACGTGACCGTAAGATAGGTTGTTTATTTAGGGGAGGAGAAATAAATAAATGTCCAAATTGCGCAGGATTTTTGTTCGCCTTTGAGGCGCAAAAATAGGCGTATAGTCGAACTACACAACTATTTTTGCAACAAAAAAGGTGGACAAAAAAACAAGCAAGCTGGATGTTTATTTATTGCA
>JABHHM010000429.1 GCA_018671575.1 Methylococcales bacterium
AGTAAGGGGAAGCGAAATAAATAAATGTCCAAATTGCGCAGGATTTTTATTCGCCTTTGAGGCGCAAAAATAGGCGTATAGTCGAACTACACAACTATTTTTGCAACAAAAAAGGCGAACAAAAATACAAGCAAGTTGGATGTTTATTTATTGCGCATCCCCTAAGGTAACACTCTGGTTTTGATCTATTCATACCATATTTTAACCACCGCATAATCCATCACTTTATTCTGAATGGTAACAGATATCTCACTGTCAACAGATTGTTTCATCAAAGCTTTTGCCATGGGGGCATCCATGCTAATAAAACCTTTTTTCGCATCCGTTTCATCAGGCCCTACAATGCGATAGGTAAAATGATTTTCATCATCATCTTCAATTTTAACCCAAGCACCAAAATAAATTTTTGATTGATCGGTTGGTCGTTGATCAATCACTCTCATGCCATCCAGTCTTTTTCTTAAAAAACGAATTCGACTGTCAATTTCTCTTAACTCTTTTTTACGATAGATATATTCAGCATTTTCCGAACGATCTCCTTCTGCCGCCGCTTCTGATAATGCCTGAGTGACTTTTGGACGTTTTTTATTAAATAAATAATTTAATTCATCATTTAATATTTTATAACCATCAGGGGTAATGTATTTTGAACCTGGTTTTTGTGGGGGGCGATATCGACTCATGAATTTATTTTATTGGCAATGAAATGTTAAAAGTAGAACCTTGATTTATTTCACTTTCTACTCGCAGAGTGCCTTCGTGTAATTGTATGATGTCATGAGAAATTGACAAACTTAACCCTGTACCGATAGATGCATTTTTAGTCGAAAAAAAGGGCTCGAATATTTGATCTTGTATTTCTTTAGGCATTCCACAACCATCATCCGATATTGTTATAACAATTTGCTCTTTCTCTCGACAGGTACTGACGCTAACCATTCCATTTTGATCTATTGCCTGAATGGCATTGACCAAAATATTAAAAAACACCTCTCCTAACTGTATCGCCGAAGCAGTGACATTGGGTATTTCATGATATTTTTTTGTGATATTAGCATCAACTTTTAAGGTACTGTTTATCAAAGTAATGGCTTGGTCTAAACACTGATGAATATCACAGCCGATTGATTTATCTTTGGTTTGATGAGAAAAAAATCTGAGCTTTTTAAGAATGGCAACAATTCTGTCAGTACCATGCAAACAGTCTTCTACCATTTCAGTGCATTCTGCAATAATATTTCCTGACTTAATGGTCTCTTGCTTCATTTTTTTATAATCATTTAAGACTTCTTCTGACTCATCATCTTCCAAATTGTCTGAGCATTCCTCAATCAAGTCATCACACTCACTCACAAAATCAACAATCCGCTGATGATATTTTTTTAAGAAATTAAGATTACCTGTCACATAAGTCATTGGATTATTAATATCGTGAGTGATGCGAGACATCACCAAGCCCAATGCCGATAGTTTTTTCAAATGAGATAATTCGCACACCTCACTCTCTACATAACTTAATGATTTTTTTATACTTTTGGTTAATTTCAATGTATTCTTGAGTCGATTTTTTACTGTGGTGATGTTAAATGGGTATTGAATACAATCAATCACGCCCAGTTCCAAAAATCGCTCATCCATATCATCCGACTTGGAAGAATTGATGAGTAATATAGGTTTATTTTTTGTCTTAACATGATTATGTAATGTTTCACAAATAGCGTAACTATCTGTTTCTGACATAAAGCGACTTAACAAAATCAAATCAGCGGGACATTTAAGCAATTGTTCAATAGCATCATCAACCGTTGTCGAACAGATTATTTCATACTCGTCACTTAACTCATTGGTTAACCTCGAGGTATCAATTTGTGTATCGACTATCATCAATATTTTAACGGGGCTATTATTCATGATCGAATCTTCCTAAATTGGTATCTTTATTGCATCATTATCCCACAAGGGGATAAGTTTCGTTCGAGTAGACGAGCTACTCAACTCAGCTTTAACTTTTAATCAATGAACAATTCTTAACTGGAAAACAATGTGAATACTTCAAAAATTATCAAATTAGCCTTCATGGCCATTATATTGTTAATCAATCATCATTTTGTTCTAGCCAAAAGCTGGTCAACCGCACCCAAACAAAATACTCAACAACAAAATAACGTCACCACAACTCAATCGCCCATGAAACTATGCCGTACACAAGTTAATGGACAAATTGAAGTTGGCATGATCATAAACGATCGTGAATGCTTAATTTACAAACAAGGACAACCCACCCTTTTAAAACATTACACGACCATCAATCAGCCAGCCCATTCAGATTTTTCCGACACATCGTTATCCTGTCAAACCCTATGGCAAAACGGCATCGACATTAAACAAATGAATCCAAATTTAGCGACGTGCTATTTCCAGCTTAATCAAGTCATTTCCAAAAATTCTTTGGCAACTCAAAAGCCCATTAATTTATTGGTATTTTATGATGCCATTGAAGAAAAAACCTCTAATAAATCACTTAAATATAATCAATTGATTGATGAACTACAGCCACTGAAAATCAATTTATCATTGGTTAAATTGACGGGAACTTGTCAAAATATCCAATTAAAATTCATTAACTTTGGACAATTCAAAAAACAATCTGACCAACAATACTGGTCTGATCTGGTTAAGTTTAATCAGCCACAATCAAACAGTAAAATAAGCCTTACTTCAAAATCAAGTAAATACTATGGTACGAGTCAAAAAAATGTCCCCCATCAAAATATGATGGTCGCTTTAAGTCAAAATAACAGTCATTGCTCACATTTTTCTGATCTATTGAATTTAGTAAGCACTGGTAACCAGGCTATTACGCCTCACAAATCAGCTTTAAAACAAGGTTACGGCACTCAAACAACCAACAATAAAATTGTTCATATTGCCCGTCATCATCATGCAACAGTTTATGATATCAATCATTTTAAGACGCTTGAAAAGCGATTAAATGATGGTTATGAAACACTGGAAATGCAAGGTTTAATGGGTACTTTTGGTAAAAAACAGCCGATAAAAAAATCGAACAAAAAACCCCCTCACCCAACCTCATTAATGCATAAAACATTAGGTGATTTTGATGATCAATATTAAATCAACATTCTGTACAACGATTATTTTATTTGTACTGGCAACAAATACTATCGCGGCTAATTTACCCCCAGAAATATTAGCCGACAAATACATTTTAGAAGCAAAAAAAAGAGTCATTGAAAAAGAATTCTCCGCTGCTGAAAAAAGTTTTGAAAAAATAGAAAAATTGAATATTAAAGTTCCAGATGCTTTTTTTTTCCACTATGGAAAAATATTATCCAAAACAGGTAAAGCCATCAAATCAGTTGATTATTTGGTTAAATATCTACAAATATCAGGAAACAAAGGGCAGTTTTATCACCAAACCTTGGAGTTACTCATTGAAATGGAACCTCAAGCAGAGCGTGAAGCCCGTGATTTTAGTAAACATTTGGCACGTCAGAAAGATCGCTTAATAATACAGCAACGTTATGCTGATGAACTTATTTACTGGAAAAAACAGGAAAAACAAAGGAAGGAGAGAGAAGCCCTGAAAGAGAAAGAGAAAGAGAAAGAGGAGAAGGAGAAGAAGGAAGCTGTCAATCCAATACTGAAAGCAAATTAAGATGTTTTACGAATGGCATAAAATCTCTATCAGAAAAAAGCAGAGGAACTTTATTGTCAATACAATAACTGGCAATAATGACATCTGCCGTTTTTCTAATAGTAACCCCTAACTTTCTTAATGCTCGATAATTATCTGCACACTTAACAGCCATGTAATGACCCAACATTTCATATTGATCTAAAACAGCCAACATTTTTTTTGCTTTTTTATAGTCATTGTCATTTTTAAAACCTTGAAGTATTTCCATTAATATCACATCACCAATGACAACTGTACCGTCAATAAGAGCAATATCCAATATGTCCGTTGCATTGTTATCAACACCATTAAAATAATCAATCCAAATACTGGTATCAACCAATATCACTTTCCACCTCTCATTTCATCTAAATCCCCCTCCCATTTAAGCTTTCCTCTAAGTTGGCGTATTGCTTGCTGTTTATTAAGCTTGACCAACATTCTAAGCCCTAACTCCACAGCCTCTTTTTTTGTTCCCACTCCTGTAGCTTTTAACGCATCAGTCATTAACTGATCATCAATAACAATGTTAGTTCTCATTTAATATTCCTTGTGTATAATAATAAAATATATACACACAGTAGCATGACATAAGACATTAAATCCACACTAATTTTTCTAGGAGGCTGCCCGAAAACGCATTTTCCCGCCAACTTTGCGTTAAAAATGGTCTCAAAATGCTCATTTACACACGTAAACTGCGCTTTTTCGACAATTTTACGCCTTGATTTGACGAAGACCTGAGTTCTCGGACAGCCTCCTAGATTCGATTACATCTCCAAATACTCAACAATTAACTGTGGAGTCACCGCCCCCCGAAACTCATTAATATCTAAACGATAAGCAATCGTTGCTTTGTTACTCTGACAATCCAGTTGTTCATTTGAAACATTGAAGGCGATGGCATCAATGGCAATTTGGCTAGAGGCAGGTTGCAATCTCATTTTCAGATGTTTTTTACCCACCACTCTTTTTTCAATGATATCAAATATTCCATCAAATACAGGCTCTGGGAACCCTTGCCCCCAAGGTCCTGCATTTTTAATCAAACTGGCAACATTCAGATTTAATTCATCGGCTGCAAGTTCACCATCTGATTCGATAACGCCTTGCAATGCTTGTTCATCAAGAAACTGCTGAACCTCCAAATCAAACAATTCAGAAAATTGAGTTAAATTTGCTTTATCAATAGACAACCCTGCAGCCATCGCATGACCACCAAATTTTTCAATTAAACCAGGATTTTTAGTGGCAATGGCATCCAGTCCATCACGAATGTGGAAACCTTTAACGGAACGACACGAACCTTTTAAAGTTTTATTGTCATGTGCGGCAAAAATAACAGCGGGTCGATTGTATTTTTCTTTTATTCTGGACGCCAGGATACCAATCACACCTTGATGCCAAGTTTCATCAAACAGGCAAATCCCGAAAGGTAAGTGTTTTTGTTGATTATTTTCTAGTTTTTTGATGACAATCATAGCCTCATCTTGCATTGAAGCCTCTATTTCACGTCGTTCCTGATTAAGTAAATGAAGTTGTTCCGCTAAATTTTTTGCTTCATTTTTTTCATTGGATAATAAACAAGCAATACCTAAACTCATGTCATCCAAACGACCTGCAGCATTGAGCCGAGGCGCAACCGAAAAACCCAGATCAGTTGCAGACAGTCGTTGAATTGATTTACCTGCCACATCAATTAATGCCTTAATTCCCAAACAACAATGGCCATGATTAATTCTTTTGAGACCCTGATCAACCAAAATACGATTATTTTGATCCAAAACCACCACATCAGCCACTGTTCCCAAAGCCACTAAATCCAAAAAATCAGCCATATTGGGTTCAACCAACGCTTGTGACTGGAACCACTCCATCTCTCGACATTTTGCTCGAAGCGCCAACAACACATAAAAAATAACACCCACACCAGCCAATGACTTACTGGGAAAATTATCTCCGTGACAATTAGGGTTAACAATCGCATCGGCCTCTGGCAAACTATTTCCAGGCAAGTGATGATCGGTAATCAACACCTCCATACCCGCTTGCTTGGCAGTCAACACACCGTCAATACTGGAAATACCATTATCAACTGTAATTAATAATTCGGGTGATGATTGCTTGGCCAATTCAACAATTTCAGGCGTTAGTCCATAACCATATTCAAATCGATTAGGCACTAAAAATTCAACCTGTTTCAGCCCAAATTTGGTCAGTGCTTTAACTGCAAGCGCACAACTGGTAGCACCATCTGTGTCAAAATCAGCAACAATCATTACACGTTTTTGGCTTAACAAAGCTTGGTACAATAAATCAACCGCTTTATCGATTCCATTCAACAAAGAAAATGGTAACAATTGCTTTAATGAATAATCCAGTTGACTGCTATTATTGATCTGCCTGGCTCGATAAATACGATCCAGTACGTTTGGAATAGATTGGTTGAGGCATTTATTTAAGATTGGACGTCGGATGATTTTCTTTTTCACAGACTAACGATACTCCTATATAACGCAACTTCCTGGTTGATATTGTTTCAAACGAATGCCACGTTTGCGAGTTGTCATCGGTGGCTTAACAATTAACTCACATTTTTTATTGGCAACAGGTTGAGACGGCATCTCACCAGTACCCATTTGCCATCGACCTTTAATTTCCTCTGACAACATATGATAATCATAAGCACCAGGACTTTTCGGGAAACAATATTGAATCGGATAACCTGCTTCAAAAGCTTCTGCCAACTTAATGTTGGTTCTAACGCCTCGTAACAAACAATCATGTCCATAGTCTTGTTGCAACAAACGCAAAGTATGCAAATGATGCAAGGTTCTTTTTTCAATCATCATCGGCAACAATAAATAATCTGATGAGCTATTATGATGATGTTGCTCAATTAATTGTATAAATTGTTGAATACCGACATAGGACAAATGATGAGGAATAAATGGAATAATAAATCCATTGGCGCAAACCACTGCATTTAATAACACAGTTCCCAACGTTGGCGGTGTATCAATAACCACAACGTCATACTGAGATGCACACGCTTTTTGCTGTAATTGCTGATGTAAAATATTGGCATCAATTGTCTGAGAGCCTTCAATAAAATTAATATCTGCTGGAATAAAACTTAATCGTGGATGAACGGTTTCTATCACCATATTTAATATATTCAGCGAAGGATTTTCAAAGATATGATGAATATTATTGGCAAACACCTGACCAGCCAAACCCAGCCCTTGGCTAGCATGCCCTTGCGTATCCAGGTCAATTAATAACGTAGACAAGCCTGATGATGCAAATTGAGCAGCCAGATTAACAGAGGTAGTGGTTTTACCACTGCCTCCTTTTCGATTAGCAACAGCGATGATAAACATGGTTAATATCTACATTTTAGGAATAATTTAGAGCATAATTTTATACTGTCTTGAATGGCATTGTAACCAAATAACTAAATTTTCCTTAGATTTGATGCCAATACTTCATTTATACAATAAGATATGGCTAAAATATGGTCTATTTTGTCATTGTAACTCTTGACTTTTCACCTAAAAAACACATAATAATAACAACTATAAAAAAATAATAAGACTGATGGAAAAAACACCTCTAAAAATTGAAGATATTATTATTGGCAAACCCCTCGAGTGGAGTGCCGTTGATAAAAATGGTAAAGAATTACTAAAAGAAGGTAGCATTGTCAGCTCACCTAAATTATTGGAAATTCTATGCAAAAGAGGTTTATACCGACAAGAATCTGTAAGCCAAGCTACAACCAGTAGTAGCGAACCCGAAAAAATAGTTAAAACCAAACCATCTACACCAAAAACATCTGGTGAAAATCCTTTTGAACAATACAAACAATTAGTCAAAGCATTACCGCCCATTTTTAATGCCATTGTGGTTGATGGTAAAGCCCCTGTTAAAGACATTGTTCAATTTTGCTCAAAATTACAAAAACTCTGTAAAACCGATATTGAAGCCGCATTAGCACTGGTGCATATCAAACAAAAAATACCTTATAGCATCTCTCACCCAATCAATACCACTATTCTCAATGAAATCATTGCCACTGAAACCAATCAACCCATTAGTAAAATAACCGTTTTAAGGGCTGCTTCTTTCACGTGTAATATTTCCATGTATAAAATTCAAGATATTTTAAACAGTCAAAAAACACCACTTAATGACAAACAATTTGGTTTAATTCTGCAACATCCTACACAAAGTGAAAAAATACTCAGAAAAGCAGGTGTTTCAGATGAAAGCTGGTTAAAAATTGTCCGCTCTCACCATGAAAAATGTGATGGTTCAGGATACCCTGACAAAATCAGTCATAAAGAAATCCCAATGGAATCTCAATTAATTTCTTTGACGGATGCCTATCTTGCAATGACCTCTAAACAAGTCTACAAAAAAATGAAAGTTTCAAAAAAAGCCATGGGTGAATTGTACAGTAGTTGCAAAGTAGATGACCAAAAACTGATCCAAGGATTTATTAAAAACATTGGCATTTACCCTCCAGGCTCATATGTCAAATTATCAACCAAAGAAATTGCAGTTGTTACTCATCGCAATACAAAAATAGCCAGTCAGCCTACTGTTTCTTCCATCATTGACCCCAATGGAAAACTGTATAAAACCCCCATATCAAGACAATGCTCTGATTCTATTAGTATCACGGGTGTACATTATATTGATATTCCATTGGCACTGAATTATGAACAGATTTGGGGATATTAAGGAATCTGTAATTTTGCTCAGGTAACACGCAATAAATAAACTACCCATATTGCGCAGAAATTTTGTTTGTCTTTTTTGTTACAAAAAAGACGAACAAAAGAGCCAGTAAGATGGGTAGTTTATTTATTGCGAGTTGCCTCACCTCTTCTTATCAATATTTAATTTAAAAATGAACACCGTTATAAACTGCTTCAACAGTTAATTCAGCATCAATTGACTTTAAATTAAAATCACCTTGACGAATTAATTCTGCTTGCCAATTATTTGGACGACGATATATTTCAATCAATTGCTTTTCCTGATGAATTAAAACATATTCTTCAAGCGTGTTAATCATTTTATAATAGGTAAACTTTTCTCCTCGATCACTTCTTTCTGTCGAAGGTGATAGAATCTCAATGATAAGAATGGGATTATCTTCATACAGCTCATCATCTGAAGGATCACAACTTACCATCAAATCAGGATAGTAAAATGCCTCGTTGAACTCTGTTTTAATGTGAGCTCTCATATCAGATGTATAACCTTTACAAGCAGTATTTTTAATAATACTGCCAATCTCAACACTTAAATTAAAATTTAAAGTATTGTGATTTCTTTTAGCACCCGCCATGGCATAAATGCATCCATTAATGTATTCATGTTTTGTTAATGCTTCTGCTTCATCCTCAATATATTCTTCTGGTGAAATGGTATTGGCTTCATTAAGCATAATTGCTAAACCCATGATTTTTTCCTTATCAGCTTTTACTAATTTCATCCAACGTCAACGAAAAACTATCCACAAAAGTTTCCAAAAAATAACTGACTTCTGGCAAAGCCATCTCTTTTAACTTTTTCTCCAATGCCATTTTTGCCTGAGTAAATTCATGATTACCCATACCCACTTCTTCTACACATTTTAAATAAGCGGACAACGTATCGGCAGCCTTCACAATCACATGCGCATTTCCATCATTTTCCATGGTAAAAATACGGTGAAAATCTTCCTGAAAATCATCGGGCAACATTTTGACCAATTGCTTTTCTGCTTCAGACTCAATCGCTTGATAAGCTGTTTTTATTTCTTTGTTATAATATTTCACAGGAGTTGGTAAGTCACCAGTGATCACCTCACTGGCATCGTGATACATCGCTAACAAAGCAACCCGTTCAGGATTTATCGTTCCCTCAAAATATTTATTTTTAATCAATGCCAAAGCATGTGCAAGCATTGCTACCTGCAAGCTATGTTCTTGAATATTTTCAACGTAACTGTTCCGCATCAATGGCCAGCGAGCAATTAATTTCATTCTCGCCATGTAAGCAAAAAAATGACTCATTTAATTCACTTTATTGGCTATTTGTTGTTTCATGGTTTTTGCTGCCATGGCATAACCTCCATTAGAACCATCAACAAAATGCATGTGCTGATTCTCTCGCTCAAAAACCAAACACGTCATTAATACTGAGGGAGAAGCGTGCATACCGTAAATCACATCACCCTGTTGGTGCAAAGCTTCCAAATAAATTTCCAACTGTTTTCTTTGGGCCACTGTTCCCGATAATATTTGCCTTAACATGTCATCAAATTTTTTATAGTCGGTGTTGGCAGCCACTGTTTTTTTATAATTCCCCCAATGCACCCCAGCCAAAGTAATACCTGTAGACATCAAGATTTTTCCAACAATGACCTGAATTCTGATAAAAAATAAATACCACACTTGCTGCCAACCACTTTTGCCAGATTGACGTGTTTTAGTTTCCGCCAATAAATCATTTTTATCCAAACTAAGTTCCAGTAAATTTTCATTCACAGGGTTATATGATTCTTCACCGTCATAAATGATATCAATTTTTTCAATGATTTGTTTATAGAGAGAAGATCTTATTGTTTCATCTTTATTAATCACTTGAATTAACAATGACACGGACTCGTCATATTTACTAGGAACTTGATCCCAACGACATTCAAGCCCTGTAAAATCAACTTCTGCCTTAATATTTTCAGCCGACAAACAATATTTATCACCCAAAGACTCATCTTTGATTAAGCTATCTGCATACTGCAAACCACCGCCATTAAATACTGCTTGAATATAATTTTTTGAAGCTTGATATCTCGACACCAACACATCATGCCCACCATTTTTAATAGCTTCAATGGGAACAATCCCCACCCTTAAATCCATATTAAAGGATTCTTTAGCAACTTTCTGAGTACCTATAAAGGCTTTTTTGACGGCATCCAGCATATAGGCAGGAAAACAAACGGTTGCACCATCTCCACCAAATACAAAAGGAACAATGGTCGGCTTGGCAACATTAAGAATCCCCATGATTGAAGAAGCTCCCAACATATTAACATCTTTATATTTACCTGCCTCAATCGCTTTGGTCGAACCTCTAACATCAGAAATACCGACATACCAGTCATCAGGTAAATGCTGATAATTGCTCAACTCAGTAATGTCTGAAAAAGATTGTAAAACAGGTATTTCCTGATAAAAATTTCTATTTGGCATTGTATGATCTTCAAATAAAGTAAAATGTTATTTCTATTTATTAAAAATTAGTCGAATTGTGTCATGAAATAAAGCCAATCCACTGTTTTTTATCTATACTTTAAAATAACTACTAGGAAGCTTTCCGTAGACAGCCTCCTAGGAGGCTGTCCGAAAATAGAGTTTGTGAAATTTACACCGCAACATATTGCGTTTTATTACTTGATAATACACTGTATATTGTGGTTAATTTTTAAAAGTTTGCATTCTCGGACAGCCTCCTAGGAGGCTGTCCGAGAACTCAGGTTTTCGTCAAATCAAGGCATGAAATTGTCGAAAAAGCGCAGTTTACATGTGTAAATGAGCATTTTGAGACCATTTTTCCTCGGTACCCCCTTGAGGGGTGAACGCAGAGTTGGCGGAAAGATGAGTTTTCGGACAGCCTCCTAGCATCACATAAGAATTACAGACTAATCATTTTCTGTCGATAATAATAACATGCCTGAAGATATCCAAATATTTGCCAACACTAAATTTCTAATTATTGATGATTTCAGTAATTATAGAAATATGCTGAAAAGTAGTATTTTAAGGAGATGTGGTGCAGAAGATATTGACGATACCAGCACGGGAGAAAATGCGTTAAAATTAATCAAACAAAAGGATTATGATGTCATTTTGTGTGACTACAACCTCGGTGAAGGACAAAATGGCCAACAAGTTTTAGAAGAAGCCAAACAAAGAGGCTTAATCAACTACGACACCGTCTTCATCATGGTTACCGCTGAAAATGCAGTCAAAATGGTCATGAGTGCTTGCGAATATCATCCAGATGGTTATTTAAACAAACCCTTTACCAAAGAGATGTTGCAAAACCGCATCCACATCATCCTCAAGAAAAAACAAATTTTCCGAGACATTGCTGACGAAGTTGAGCTTGAAAATTATAAAAAAGCCATCAAATTATGTGACAAGCAAATACACCATTTTCCTAAATATTCAATTGACATCGCCAAATTAAAAGCTGAAATTTTTATAAAAATGGACAAATCCAAATATGCCCAAAAAATTTATGAAAAAATCAATGAAGTTCGGCCATTACCCTGGTCAATGATTGGTCTGGCTAAAATTCATGTTGCCAATCACAAATTTGAGACAGCCGAAGAAATATTACAACAAATGATCGGTATCAATAAAAACAGTGTCGAAGCTTATGATCTTTTTGCCGTGATTTGTGAACACAAAAAAGATTTTGAAGGGGCAAAACACATCTTAAAAAGGGCAGCTGAAATCTCACCTCACGCCATCAAGAGACAAAAAAATTTAGCGCGCATGGCTTTAGAATCGAAAGACTTGGGTTTAGCAGAAACAGCCTACAAAAAAACCATTCAACTGGGTGAACATTCTTATTTAAAAACTGCCAGCGACAAACTGGGTCTAGCAAAAACCTATAGCGAACAGGACAAATATGAAGATGCCATTGAAACCCTGCAAGATGTTCGCAAAGAATACTGGGAAAGCCCCAATCACTTATTACACACTCAAATTATTGAAAGCATGATCTACTTCAACAATGAAGAGGAAGAAGCCAGCAAAGCATTATTTGAAGAAGCCATTAAACATTTCATTGGTCGAGCAGATGAAATTCCATTTGATGTCAGCTCAGACATGGCAAAACTTTGCTTCCTTAATGAAGAAGAAGAAATGGGCAATGCCATTACAGAAGCATTAAGCACCATTGGTGATAATGTTGATGCTTGGGATCAAGCCAAAAAATACAAATACCTTCAGCTAAATAGAGAAGCCATCAGCTTATACCTCAATAACAATTTAGATGAAGCCATTCCCATGTTTGAAAAAGTAGCAACTGAACTCCCTGATAACATCAGCATCAACATGAATGCCGCTCAAGTATTGATTTATTATGTAACCAATTTTGAATACGACGAAGAAAAAATGACGCGTGCCAGAGGTTATTTGGATGTTGCCAAAAATATTGACCAACACAATGAAAAATATTTAAAATTAGAAGAAATGTATCGTGCAGGAGTATAATTAGGTGTTAAGAACCATTCTTTTAGTACATGAATCCAAAACCATCCGTTCAATCATTCATAATTTTATTTTATCTGAATGCAATGACATCATGCTAACTGAAGCGGAGTCATCTGAGATGGGGCATCAACTCATTCAACAAGCAAAATTTGATGCCATCATCAGTGGCAATGAAATGGCAGGTTACAATGGAGCAACGTTATACAATGAAGTTCGTCAATCTGAATTAAATCAGACAACACCCTTTATTTTGATGAGTTCAGCCAATTTTACCAATGAGATAGACAGCACAGAAGATTATCACTATCTTGCCATGCCGTTCACCGCTGAGAAATTAACCACGTTGATTGATCAACTGGCAGACCCTAAAGACAATCGACAATTTAAAAGAATCAGCATCAATGG
>JABHHM010000432.1 GCA_018671575.1 Methylococcales bacterium
GTAACTATTCAGAGGGTATCAAAATTCTCTGAAAAAATACGTAAAATCTCTGTAACTGTTCAGGTTGCCCCTATTTTTCTCCAGTTCAAGGCAAAAAATATGAGTTTACAGGTGTAAATGAATATTTTTTAACGAAGAAATGGAGAAAAAGAGGGGTGACCTGAATAGTTACTATTTTTTAAATATATAACAATGAACATACAACACAAACTTTTTCAGCAATCAATCAAGCACTGGCGTTTATTTCGTTGGTTTTTTGCAGTCATGTCCATTTCAATGTCTGCAATTTTATGGAATCCACTCAACACATGGCTGATTACAACCTGGACACTGTGTTTTTTATGTTTTACCTTGTACCAACCAAAACACTGGATCAATTCACCAACAAAGAAACATCAAATACCAAGCCAATTAAAAACCATTCATTTTTTTGCCTTTTTATGGGCTTGTTTGTTGGGTTCAATTAGCTTGATTTTTTTCAAGGAAAACGCCTTCATCACTCACCTCGCTCTATTTCTTTTTCTGTTTTTTTCTGTTTTTATATTAAGCATTGTACTGATTGGCTCTCAATCAGTTTTCTTAATCAGCATCATTCCAATTCAAACGCCCTTTGCACTACAGTTAATCACATCACTTCAAGAGCTAGACTTAATATTGCTTTATGGCATGCTAATTTATAACCTGTTGCTCTATTTTTTGTTCAATCATTTAAGCCATCAGTTGATAAGTTCATTAGAAACAAAAAAACACAGCCAGGAACTACTACGGGATAAAGCCAACATATTAACCGCTGTCAGTCATGATTTACGACAACCCTTATTGGCTCAAGGATTATTTATTGAAGAATTAAATGACATTATTGACGATGAAAAAGTATTAAAATTAGTCCATTTTTTAGAACGTTCTAATCGATCACTACACAACCTGGTTTCATCTATTTTGGAAATATCTCAACTGGACACTTGCAAAGTTAAATCCAATGTTCAGCACATCACAATGAAAGTGCTTTTGGATGAAATTGAGCAAGAATACATTCCACGAATGAAACAAAAAAAATTAGATTTTGAGGTCATTCATATTGAAACAGTGATATTCAGCGACCCTGAATTATTAAGACGAATTTTAAGAAATATTTTAAATAATGCAATGCAATATACATTGCAAGGAAAAATTACTCTAAAATGCAGCATCACTTTTAAATTTGTTTTAATTGAGATTATTGATACAGGCATTGGAATACCCAAACACAAACTTAAAGAAATTTTTACTGAGTTTTATCAGATTGACCATTCAGCCAAATATTCAGGAGGCGGATTAGGACTCGGGTTATCCATTGTTGAACGATTGGCTAAGTTATTAAATCACCCGATTAAAATTGAATCAACACAAGGCGAAGGAACAATGTTTTCTATTATGATTCCTTATGGAGTTCCCTATGTGAGGGTTGGACAATAAAGTCTTAGGGGATGCGCAATAAATAAACATCCAATTTGCTTGTACCCAAAGGGCATAGTAATCTTTTTGTCCGCCTTTTTTGTTGCAAAAATAGTTGTGTAGTTCGACTGCACGCCTATTTTTGCGCCTCAAAGGCAAACAAAAATCCTGCGCAATTTGGACATTTATTTATTTCGCTTCCCCTTATAAGTCGCTCACTTCGTTCCTGACTTTATTAACCGCTTCTATCCGATTATTTACCTTTAATAATTTGAATATTGTATTCACATGAGTTGCCACGGTGGTATCAGTAATTCCCAACACCCTAGCAATGCCTTTATTTGACTTACCTTTTGAAATCAAATCCAACACCTCAATCTGACGAGGTGTTAAATGCAACTCATCCGTCAAACTGGTCGTTTTATGACTGTGTTTTACTGATTCTATTTTGTCTGATTTGGGCAAATCCAGTAACATCTCTGGAGGCAAATAAGTCCCTCCTGATAACACCAATTGAATTGCATTCAGCATAATTGCTCGATCTGATGACTTGGGAATATAACCTTTTGCACCTAATTCCAGGGCTTGCTTCATATGAACAGGGTTTTCAGAAGCAGACAACATAATAACAGGGACATTTCCAGCCTGTTTTATTATTTCACTTAAACCATTATCCATGCTCATTCCTGGCATTGTTTTATCAACCAGCATTAAATTAAAATCAGTAGCTTGTCGAATTAAATCAATGACTTCAAAATAATTCTCTGCTTCTTCAATAATAATTTCATCAGCCAATTTATTGAGCATTAACTTCATGCCTTCACGCACCATAAAATGGTCATCTGCTAATAATATTTTCATAATCACATCTTTAATTGTAAGAGTTATGTCTACACAATTTTATGTAGGCAAATCAATATGACTCCATAATATTTTTCTTCCATGTAGTTAAAACACAGGATTGTCGATGCCACGGTTTTGCGACAAACTTAACTCAAGATCACAAAGCAAAATATTTTAAGGAGTCTAACATGAGTCATTCAAAGCAAAACAATCATATATCATCAGAACAGTTAAACCAACAAGTGGAGGCATTAGTTAAGCACCATTTAAAAAATCAGCTACCTCAACAATTAGAAGAAATTGAAAACAATAAAACGCCCTCATTATCCATCATTGCAACAAAAGGTACGATGGACATGGCGTATCCACCATTCATTTTAGCCTCAACTGCCGCAGCTTTAGGTTGGGATGCACAGATATTTTTCACTTTTTATGGCTTAGATCTTTTGAAAAAAGACTTTAACGCAAAAGTCAGTCCATTAGGTAATCCTGCAATGCCAATGAAAATGCCTTTTGGCCCCAACTGGTTAAAACAAATGGATTTAAATATCCCGAATGCATTAATGTCAAATATTCCTGGATTTGAAAATATGGCAACCATGATGATGCAAAAAACAGCCTCCAATAAAGGTGTTGCGTCCGTCGAAGAATTGAGAGGATTGTGTATTGAAGCAGAGGTTAAAATGGTTGCCTGTCAAATGACCGTTGATTTATTTGGTTTCAAACAAGATGACTTCATTGATGATGTCAATGACTGGGTTGGTGCGGCGAGCTTTTTACCTATTGCTCAAAAATCTGATATTTGTTTATTCATATAAGGGTGATTCAAAATAACCTTTACAATTTGCGAAGAAATTTTGTTCACAGGCTTCGTTCACCCCTACCCCATTAATTTTTTAAGGAGAACACCATGTTAAATTTTGACACAGAATTAAATACCAACGGATTGAATTGCCCGCTACCTATTTTGAGGGCAAAAAAAGCAATTAAAACCATGGAAAAAGAACAAGTTTTAAGAGTCACAGCCACCGACCCTGGATCACTAAAAGATATGGAGGCTTTTTGTAAGCAAACAGGCAATGAATTAATAGAATCTGAAAATCAGGCCAATGAATATGTATTTTACATACGAAAAAGTTAATTTTATTGTACATTTTTTGATGTAATTCACAAAAAAACGCCACACAGTCTTGCCACCGTGTTGTGAAGTTTGATATATTTAACCTGAATCCGTAACCTCAATTTGTAGCGAAAGAGTCTAATGTGCGGGAGATGCGAGACTTTATCGGTTATTTAGAACGCTGGCGTAGTTATTCTACGGTGAGCTCTAAATATTCGGTAAAGTCTCGTAGATTCCGTGCAGTAGGCACTTGCAGTAGAATTGAAGTTAC
>JABHHM010000246.1 GCA_018671575.1 Methylococcales bacterium
GGTGATGGCGGTAACTTTTGTAAATCATTCATCCTGCTTTCCTTTTCTGATAATAGTATGGAAAGCTATTTAATTATAATAATGGAATACTGTCACGCACGCTTACCGGAAGCTCACGGATTTTTGAGTTGTCATTCTGATTATAGCGTCAAGGTTGATAGGCTTATTTTATTCTATCGACTGTTGGATAAAAAATTTGATGGGAATTTAGCATTGATGTTGCATTGGTTCAGAAAATCACATGATCATTTAAAAAACTCACCATTTTTGGCGATGGTTGATCATCAGGAAGTAGAGAAAGTGATAGAATTATTCAATATTGACTCCTAACCATTTATTTAACATATCCAGTAGTTGTTCATGTTTAAATGGTTTGCTTAAATAATCATTCATGCCTGCTGTTTTACACTCATCTTGTACACCTTTAATAACATCAGCCGTTAGTGCTATGATAGGGGTGGCTGGGTCAATTAATTGTTTTTCACGAATGATTCTTGTGCTGGTCAAGCCATCCATAACAGGCATATGGCAGTCCATTAGGATTAAATCATAATGTCCTTTTTGTAAGGCCTCTATGACTTCTTTACCATTCTCTACGGCAGAAAACTGAAACCCAAGTTTTTTTAAAATATGGGAGACAATCAACGTATTAACAGGGTTGTCTTCTGCAATCAGGATGTTTTTTGTTGTATTATTTGTGTTAATAGCCGATTTTTCTGTGGTAGTCAGTTCGGTTTTATCAATGGCTTTATTATCAATGCTTTGTAGTGGTAAGGTAAAGCTAAAATGACTGCCTTTCCCTTCTTCACTTTCTAGTATCAGTTGCCCGTCTTGTAAATCAATGAGATGTTTTGTAATGGCTAAACCAAGTCCTGTGCCCCCATGATTTCGTGTGATTGATGCGTCTGCTTGAATAAAAGGGTTGAAAATTTCTTTTTGTTGGAGAATGTCAATGCCTGAGCCAGTATCGGAAACAGAGAAATAAACCCATTGAATATCTGTGTGTCGGCTTTCTTTTTTATCTTTATCTGGTTTTTTACCAATGGATACCTGCAAACAAACAAAGCCTTGGCTGGTGAATTTAATGGCATTGGATAAAAGATTGATGAGTATTTGACGTATTCGTGTGGAATCTCCAAGAACAAATGTGGGTAAATCTGAAGAAATATTTGTTTTTAGCTCTAGGTTTTTCTTGTTTGCCTGCGGGGTCATTATTTCAAGTGTTTTTTCTAATAACTGAGGTAAATTAAATTTACTGTGCTCTATTTCTAATTTGTTTGCCTCTATCTTAGAAAAATCCAAAACATTGTTGATGATATCAAGTAAGCTTTCCGCCGCAGTGTAAGCTTTGCTGGCAAAAGAATGTGATTGTTCGCTTAGTTGGGAATTTAATAATAATTCCAAAAGCCCTAACACACCATTCATAGGAGTTCTGATTTCATGACTCATGTTTGCTAGAAAGGTTGATTTTGCTTTGTTGGCTAATTCAGCCTGTTTTTTTAGTAATGCACCTTCTCGACCAATTTGTAAGATATTTTGTTGCTCACTGTAATGACCATTGAGGAATTCAAGTAAGATGAGTTTTTTATTTTTTTCAAATATTGCGGTTGCTTCAAATGCCAGCTCATGTCCAGACCTGGAAACTTCAACCCATGGGCCTGATTTTTTAAGCGGGTATTTGTCTTTTTTGTCCCAAACTTCTTCGGCATCTAGCATAAAACTTTCCAGAAATGGAAAAATATCCAGCAAGTCAATTTGCTTATTTAAACCAAAGTCTTCTGCAAGTTCGGTAAGACACAAATCTGGGGTTGGTGTTAATTGAATAAATGTTCGGTTGTTGATTAATTCAAAAGGAATAATATTGTAAAGATCAAAAAAATGGAGTGAATTTTCAAGAAATTTTGATTTTTCTTCCAATTTTTTATTAAGCAGGGTCAGTTCGTTATTTTTTTGTTGTGCAATTCTTTGCCAATGTAAATCACTGGTTTTATCTTGAAAAATAACCCAATCCGAATCACCGTCAAGAAAAAGATAGACATCCATGTATATTTGGGTTGGTTGTTGCGATGATAAAGTATCTTCAACTGCGGGGATATAAAGGCTGTTTTGTTTTAGTGGTAATAATTTAGTGAGTAGAGGTACTGTGTCAGTAACGAGTTTTCCAATCTGACAATTATTCAAGTTAAAGGTATTAATTCGCCCGCCTATTTCAAGTAATAAGCTATTTGAGTGGGCTATTTTGAGATATGCAATACTGGAGTTTTCACAGAGGGCTTGAAGTAAGCTGTCCTTAATGAAAGGGGGTAATTGTTCGTTCATGATATTTTGTTAATTCTTTAATAAGTTGGATGCCAGTAACTGGAAGGCTTCAGCTACACCTTTGTTAGTTTTTGCACTGGTTTCTATGGTGTTCCAGCCCGATTGTTTTAATTCAGTGATTTTTGTAGCATCAATAGTCCATTGTTCTTTCAAATCTGATTTATTGATTAACAAGACAAATGGTAATGATTGATTTTCCTGCTGCATTCTCTCGTGTAACGATATTGCTGTTTCAAGGGTTTCATTGCGTGTGCCATCAATAACCAATAAATAAGCGGCTGTGCCTCTTAAATAGCTATCTCTGACCGTTATAAATTCATCTTCACCCGCTAAATCCCAGATGATAAACTCCATTTCTGTGTTATCAATAGTGATCATTTTTTTATCTATTTTAACGCCCAGTGTGGTTAGGTATTTTTCACTGAAAATACCTTTAACAAAACGTTGAACAAGTGAGGTTTTGCCGACAGCAAAAGAGCCTAAAAGGCATATTTTATACTTTTTCATTTGGCTATTTCCCTTTTTCAACAGGTAGAAAATGAACGATAAAGCTGACGCGACGATTAAGTTGGTTTTCCTGTTCAGAGGAATGGGTTGTTGCGTGATTTTTTTTAGCCATGGCATGACTGCTTAGTATTGAGTTGTTGATACCTTGTCGGATAAAATACTGTCGTACATGTTCCGCACGTAAATAACTGACTTTATAACGAGTGCTATAATTGCCCCGTGAATCCGAAAACCCTTGAATGATAATCCGTAAATCAGTTGATAAAAGTTGAGCTTGTTGGATCAGTAATTGTAGTTTTTTTAGAATTCTTTGTAAATCTTTATTGACATTGCTATTACTGGATATCGTTTTGCTACGCTGATAGTAAACAGATTCTGTTTCAAAGTCTTGTTTTAATTTGCTCAATAATCTGATATCGGTGTTAACCAGGTTTTTTAAGTTTATTTTTTCAATGCCTGGCAATGATAATGCGCGTGCAGATAATTTTTTTATCCAGTTGTTATGAGCATGTCCACTGACGTTTAAAATTCCCTTATTGAAATTGAGTCTCACATTTTTAGGTGCATTTAAAGAAGATAGGTCGATGCGTAATTGGCTGTCGTCATAATGTGTGATGCCTGGTATTTTTTGTATGGTTACTTTTGTTTTTATTATCCAATCGTAAGGGGCAACCCCTGTTGCCGTGACATTGCCTTTGTTGATTTTTAATTGGACAGTTTTGGGTGTATTGATTGTAGAAAGGTCTATGGTCGATATTAACTGGCTTAAATTAGATTGATAATTGTTTGAAATGAAGTGAATATTTTTTTTTAATGTGCTAATCCAGTCAGTTCCTGCTTTGCCAGAAAGGGTTAAAATGTTTTTGTTAAAATAGACTTCAACATCTTTTGGCGGTTGTATTTGTTGTTTGATTCGGCGTAGAAAAATTGTTTTTGCAAGTGATTGATAAGGTTCAAGATGAAAAATAATTTGTTCGTTATTGAATGGTTGAAAGGAAAAGTTTCCCAAAGTATAAGGTTGTGTGAGTTTGTTGGCAGAAGCAATTTCTGTTGGTTTTTTTGCCAGAGGATCACGTAATCCATGCAGGATTGTTTGTCCATTATGATGAGTTATATCCGTGATGACAATGCCTGGTTCAGTTTTGATGATATTGACATAATTTTCCCAGCGTTGTGCTTTATAAAGATATAAAAAAAACCACATTAAAATACCTAAAATAACACCTAAAACGGCTCCTAACGTCATCCAGGAAAGTTTTTTTTCTTCTGATTTGTATTGGCTGAGTAAGCAATGTTTTAATTGTTCATTGACCTGATTGAAATTTGTTTCATCACCATCAAATTCTTGTATTTCGGTGGTGTATTGTTGATGAATGTTTTCCAGTGTTGTGATTAATTCTTGACGCAGTAACTTGGGTGCCGTACCTTTTAATGCGACGGCAATGACCGCATCAGGCCCTTGTTCAATCCATATGGAAAAGTCGCCCATACTGATTTGGTTGAGATTATGTTCTGTGGTGTTGCTTTGATGATTAGAGGTTTTATTAAAGGTGTCGTCATCAAGAGAATGATGAAATGAATCACGAACAAAATCCTGAATGGCGGTTAACATGGCAGAGACTAAATTGGCATCTTGCTGTACAACTTCATTTAAAGTTGTGTGTTGCAACAATAAGCCAGTCTTTTTTTGAATTAGAAAAACTTGTTCTACGCGATAAATTAGGCTGTGTTTTAAGACTATTTCCGCAAATGTTTTGCCACTTTTCCAGGCTTCAAATCGCCATTTAATGCCTTTCCAGGAAAAGCTGTGTTCAATCGCCTGGTTAATGGACTGAAGCATTTGCATTATTGTTTCTGACATAGATTTTCTAATGGCAGGACCAATGACTGGGTAGAGCGCATCTGCAAAAATACGAATGTCTCGTTTGACTGAAACTTTGACGGCTTTTTCAACGACGGGAGCTAATTCATCTGCCAGTTGCTCATTTTGGTGAATGCTGAGTTTAATCGCTTGTGGCAATACCGAGCTGACATCTTCGATCTTTGTGTTAGCGTCATTAAAATGCTTTTCTAATACCGTTATTTTATTTTTTTCAGTCCCCAGTATTAGGTTGCGTAGGAGATCCAGTTCATTTGTGGTTTGATTAGACATTATAGATTGAATTGTTTAGAACATAAGGTCTTAACGGGCAAATTTTACATGTTCGGCGGTTGACCTGGGTTTTTAACCATGAAGCGCATGAAAGCAAAGCTTCAATACCTTCATGCGCTTCATAATAGAAATAAAAACATTTAAAAAATTTTGTTTTCTGATGCTTCAATGATACTGGCATTTTATTTGGGTGAAAAAGGCTGGGTTATTTTTTTAGAAGATCAGCGGAAAAGTCATTGCCTGATACTTGCATGGCTAATTCGGTGAGTAAGGATGACAAGGTTGAACGATCAACTTTTCCATTGTCGAGCTCTTCTTTGACTTGATTGATAATGTCTCTGTCATCGGCTTGTTTTTGATTCATTTTATCAAACATTTCTTTGGATTGGTCTAGGAGGCTGTCCGAAAATAGGAAATATAACCACTAATGTTGATATGCACTCATGATTTTAAATTATTTTGCACTAAAACAAACAGAGTAATACATATTAATCAATTGGTTATGGTATAATTACTCATGCAAATATCCAC
>JABHHM010000433.1 GCA_018671575.1 Methylococcales bacterium
ATGAGATGCAAGTTACCCAAGTTAGGGGAAGCGAAATAAATAAATATCCAAATTGCGCAGGATTTTTTGTTCGCCTTTGAGGCGAAAAAATAGGCGTATAGTCGAACTATACAACTATTTTTGCAACAAAAAAGGTGGACAAAAAAATTGCTATGCCCTTTGGGCACAAGCAAGTTGGATGTTTATTTATTGCGCGTTACCTAAATACATTGCCTCGCCTAATACAACGAGAAAATAATACATTAAAATATCATGACTACTCTATACGGTATCCCCAACTGCAATACCATTAAGAAAGCCAAAGACTGGCTCAATAACCAACAAATAGACTTTGATTTCTTTAATTATAAAAAACAAGACATCACCAAGGCCTTGTTAAAAAAATGGATTAAACAAGTCGGCTGGGAAGTATTATTGAACAAGAAAGGCATGACCTGGCGTAAATTAGATGTTCAACAAAAAGAAAATGTAGACGAAACTAAAGCCATGCAAATCATGTTGGACAACCCAAGTATTATCAAACGCCCAATATTAGAAGCGAATAAACAAATACTGGTTGGCTTTATTGAAGAGGATTACCAACAATTATTTTCTACGAAATAGCCTCTTCACGGGCAGGCAATCCCCCCTCATCCCACAATTGCTCAAGACGATAAAATTCACGAGTCTCTGACTGCATGACATGAACCACAATATCGCCCAAATCAACCAGCACCCATTCACCTGAAAGTTCACCTTCAACACCCAGCGGAGGAACACCTGCATGTTTTGCCTTCAACGCCACATTTTCTGCAATAGATTTTACATGCCGACTGGAGTTCCCTGTCGCAATGATCATACTGTCTGTCACTGTTGTCATTTTTGAAACATCATACGTTTGAATATCTTTGGCTTTTAGATCTTCAAGTGCATCATTAACTATTTTATTTAATTTATTTATTTGCATTATTTCACTTCTTTTCTATTAAATTTTCTTAGGGAAGTTGTTTCGTACCCATCCCTATAGGTAGTACGCGACATGGCTAGTTAAGGGACAATTCAAAAATAATATTTACAACAAGTAACCATAATTATTATTGTGAGTTGCCTTACATATCCGACGTAATATACGGCTCTATAATTCTCAATATTGCCTGATGAATTTTGTGATTTCCAGCAACTATTTGCCCACATTCCAATGAGTTTTTATCATCATTAAAATCACTGACTGTTCCACCTGCTTCATTAATTAACAAGATACCTGCTGCCATATCCCAAGGTTTTAGTCCAATTTCCCAAAAGCCATCTAATCGCCCAGCAGCAACATAAGCCAGATCAATGGCCGCTGATCCTGCACGACGAATTCCTGCAGTATCTTTCATTAATTCGCTGAACATTTTAAGATAGTTATCCATATAGCTTAAATCACGATAAGGGAAACCCGTACCCAGCAAAGCACCTTCAAGCGTCTTTTTTGGTGTCACACGAATTTTACGGTCATTCAACGTTGCACCAGACCCACGACTGGCAGCAAAAATATCTTGTCGGATCGGATCATAAACCACACCGACTTCAATATTATCTCGGCATTTCAAAGCAATAGAAACGGCAAAAACAGGAAAGCCATGCAAAAAATTGGTGGTGCCATCTAATGGATCAATAATCCAAACATTTTCATTACCTGGCTTTTCACCGCTTTCTTCTGCTAAAATAGCATGATCGGGATAAGATCGTTTAAGTATCGAGATTATTTCTTTTTCAGCGGCACAATCAACTTCGGAAACAAAATCATTGCGACTTTTTTCCGTTATTTTAAGGCTATCAATGTGATCAGCATATTGACTGATGACACTACCCGCTTTTCTGGCTGCACGAATGGCGATATTTAATCTTGGATCCATTTCCTAAATCCCTCTTGGTCAAAAATGAGAGCATTATACATGAACACAATTTCAATACGAAGTTTATTATGAATATCAACATTGTATTAGTCGAACCATCTCACCCTGGCAATATTGGTGCCGTGGCAAGAGCCATGAAAAACATGGAGCTCAGTCAATTATCGCTGGTTAAACCCAAACTATTTCCTCATGCAGATGCCACTGCCAGAGCTTCAGGAGCAGACGACATATTGTCTAAAGCGGATATTTATCAGGACCTACCCTCCGCTATCGCCTCAGCTCATGTGGTTTTTGGAGCCAGCGCACGTAGCCGAAGAATACAATGGCCGCTGCTTGATGTTAGAGAATGTGCGGAGAAAATCATCGAACAAGTTCAATTAGGACAAGTAGCCATTGTGTTTGGCCGTGAACATTCGGGTTTAACCAATGATGAATTGAGCTTATGCCAGTATCTATTAAGAATCCCATGCAATCCTGATTTTTCTTCTTTGAACCTTGCGGCGGCTGTTCAAGTAGTCAGTTATGAAATATTAATGTCACAAACTCAGCAAAAACCCGTAACAAAAGAGACGTTGGACATTGAACCTGCCGAAATCATTAAACAAGAAGAAATGGACAGTTTTTTCCAGCATTTAAAGCAAACATTAACAGAGATTGGTTATTTAAACCCAAAACAACCGAAGAAATTGATGTTACGTTTGAAAAGATTATACAATCGAGCGATACAGGACAAATCGGAATTAAACATGTTACGAGGCATCCTTTCAGCAACACACAAAAAATGCCGACTAGATAAGGAGATACGCAACCAATAAACATCCAACTTACTTAGGTAACACCCAAGAGGCATGATATCTTTTTATCAGCCTTTTTTGTTGCAAAAATAGTTATGTAGTTCGACTATACACCTATTTTTTCACCTCAAAGGTGAGCAAAAATTCTGCACAATTTAAACATTTATTTCGTCTCCCCTAAATGATGATTTACTCCATTTTTGATGAAGATGTTATCTCACCTCTCAATCGAGACATAAAGCCCTAAATATATGATTTTTTCACCAATCCCGTATTAACAGAACCTTTTTCTGCTTTGATCAGACGATCATTTGACCAAATACCCATCATTTTTTTACCGTCAGAAAAGAAGTAAGTTCCTTGACCATTAAAACGATTGTTTTTAAATTCACCCGAGTACTTATCCCCATTACTATTCAGATATAGGCCTTTACCATTATATTGACCTTTTTTAAAATCACCGACATACTTATTACCGTTGGTTAAAAGAAATATACCCTGACCATGCATTTTATTATTTTTCCAATAACCAAAATAATGTCCACCTTTTTCAAATTGATATATCCCATAACCATTGGAACAATCACGACTCAAACACTCTGCTGACTGCACAGTTGAAACATAAAAAGTAGAAATTATTGAGACCATTAAAAATTTCTTCATCATAATTTTATATCCTGCATTTATGGTTTATGGTTTATGACCTATGTAAATAATAGAATAGAATAACTCCGTTTTCTAGTATAACACGATCAGAGAATACAGTTTTTTTATAAGATCAATCTGTTTTTTCCCTGCCCTCCCCCTGTTTCTGTGTATGCTATACTCGCTAAAAAGAGAATGCTACAACGGAAAAGAAAATGGCTTTAGCATACTCCCCCAATGACCACCAAAACCAGGAGGCTGCCTGAGAACACATCTTTCCGCCAACTCTGCATTAAAAATGATCTCAAATTGCTCATTTACACATGTAAACTGCGCTTTTTCAACCATTTTATGCCTTGATTTGACGAAAACCTGAGTTCTCAGACAACCTCCTAGGAGGCTGTCCGAAAATGTAGGTTTTCGTCAGAACAAGGCAAAATTTGGCGAAAAAGCACAGTTTACTGGTGTAAATGAGCATTTTTAGCCGAATTTTAACGCCGTTCTGGCGGAAAGATGCGTTTTCGGACAGCCTCCTAAGAAGGCAAAAACTAACCCATAATTCTTCAGGAAAATGTAAATTCATCATTTAAAGAACGTCATTTTACTATTAATTTTAATGCTATCTGGCAATTTAATCCTATGATTTTTTCAAACTATAACTCCCTATTATGTCAATTCACCACTTTACTGTTCCTCACCATTTCAGGATGCACACAAAACATCAATCCCAATAACATTCATCATAATTCACAAAATTCAGATCTTGAGCAATGTCGTTTAATGTTCAGCAACATTAAAAAAACAATAACTGACAACCACACCCAAGATGCTCAAGCCTCGACCATTAAAAACTTTCCCTACCTGAGAAACAATCGTTTTTTAGCCAGCTTTCGCCAACAAACGTTATCCGACTTAGCTTTTAAACAATGGATCAATCAAATGGAAGCTATTGCACTACAAAGCATTCAGATTGAAATTCATAATTTACCTCCGACCATCAAATCATCCATGCCGACAAAACAACAAATAAAAAATTGCAGTCAGCAGTTAAAAAAACAGGACTTTTTTCAGTCAAAATCTCGTTTCAGCAATATATCTCAGCTCAAAACAATGACCATTGATGAAGAATATCAAACTTGGAAACGATTTTTTGGAGCTTACTGGCTGACTTCATGGGGAATGAAATTAGGCATTCATCAAATGCACAAAACAATCAAAGCAACCTATCAGGTTTCATTGGATAAACTGACAGATAACAAGCGTTTAATTCATTACGTTCCTGCTGAAAAAATTAAAAAATCATCGACTACCAACATTAGAAAAATGATCAAAAACTCATACAATAATGATTTGAAAATCCCACAACTAAGCAATTCAGAGCTTTCTCAATTATTCGAAAATTTTGCCCCCATTTGGGCGATAGATGTTAAAACAAATCAAGATAAAATTGGTAACCCGCAATGGATTCAAGGCATGCAACAAGCCGTTATTGACATTGCTCATCCCAATATATTTCATTATCATTCTCATACGCGTTTTAATCATAAAAACTTATTACAATTAAATTATGTCATCTGGTTTCCATCCAGACCTGCTGAATCATTTATCGATATTCTTAGCGGACACCTTGATGGACTGATCTGGCGAGTCACATTGGATGAAGATGGTTCTGTTTTAGTCTATGACCCATTCATAACTGCGGCTGCTATCATCAATATTATCCTGCAAAAAATATGTGTCTAAAACCCGCCGATGGGTTATTACAGGAGCCGCCTTTTGCCCCCCAAATAGCGCCCACACTAAATACATCAGAAAGAATTCTTTTACGAATTGCCCATACTTCACATTTTATTGATCGGGTCACCACCAGTAAAAATTTAAAAGGCCACCAGGTTGCTTACCAGTTATCTGATTATAACGATTTAAGATCCATCAAAATACAAGGTTCGACAAAGTATAAAAGCCTGTTTCAAGAAAATGGAATCATTGCAGGTACACAACGTGGTGAACGTTGGATTTTGTGGCCGATGGGAATCCCTGGCCCTGGAGAAATGCGACAAAGAGGTCATCATGCCACTGCATTTTTAGGAAAAAAACATTTTGATGATATTGATTTACTAGAACGGTCTTTTGAGCGATGTCGATAAAGGCAATCGGAACATAATTGTTGATTTAGGTAACGCGCAATAAATAAACTACCCATATTGCGCAGAAATTTTGTTTGTCTTTTTTGTTATAAAAATAGGCGTGTAGTC
>JABHHM010000435.1 GCA_018671575.1 Methylococcales bacterium
CAGAAATTTTGTTTGTCTTTTTTGTTACAAAAATAGGCATGTAGTCGCTCTACATAACTATTTTTGTAACAAAGAAGACGAACAAAAGAGCCAGTAAGATGGGTAGTTTATTTGTTGCGAGTTACCTTAAGTCTGGACTTATGACGGAAAAGAAATAACGGGTTTCTCATTATTTCTTTTATAGATCACAATAACATGCCCAATATGGTTGATCAGAGTAGCTTTTGTTATTCCTAGCAGTTTTTCAATGATCAGTTTGCTTGACGCTTTATCTGCCTGACTTATTTTTATTTTGATGACCTCATGTTTCTCAATGGTTGAGCTGATTTCATCAAGTACATTGTTTGTGAGTCCATTTTGTCCAATCATGACGACTGGTTTTAGTGTGTGACTCATTTTTTTTAAATGTAATTTTTGTTGTTTTGAAATCATTGCATTATGTTACCTTAAATAAATATTTCGCTAGTCTGCAATATTCATGCATCTAAATCAATGTTTATTTGTATTTGGCTTTCCTATCGGACAGTCTCTTGGTTATTCTTCTGCACTCATAAATTGTATTTGGTATGATTCTTTCTTTAGGGAATGTTTTTTTGAAAAAGAACCAAAGTAAAAAATCGTGGATTCAGGCGCATGTGTCTGATGAATATGTTAAAAAAAGTAAAGCTTTAGGATATCGTTCAAGGGCAAGTTTTAAGCTACTTGAAATTCAAGAAAAAGACCATATTATAAAGTATGGAATGAATGTGGTGGATTTGGGGGCAACACCTGGTGGTTGGAGTGAAGCTGCTGTTAAAATTGTAGGTGAGAAAGGTAGTGTTTATGCGCTGGATTTATTACCTTTAGAGCCAATTCCTGATGTTATATATATTCAGGGGGATTTTACGGATGATGCAATTTATGAGAAAGTTCTTGAATATTCTCAAAGTAAAAAAATTGAACTTGTTATGTCTGACATGTCTCCTAATTTAAGTGGCATTAAAGATGTGGACCAGGCAAAAATAATGTATTTGGCAGAATTGGTGTTAGATTTTTCTAAAATTGTATTGGTGCCTGGTGGTTCAATGTTGGTCAAGCTATTTCAAGGTGAAGGTATTGATGACTTTTACAGAGATGTGAGAAAGTGCTTTAAAAGCGTAAAAACTCGTAAACCAAAAGCATCAAGACCTAAAAGCAGAGAAATCTATCTATTGGCTAAAGATTATTTTGTGTCATAATGTAGTATTATCCTAAATAAATCAGTTGAATCTACTGCGAGTGTCCAATGGACTGAATTTTCAAAATTTTTCAAAGTATTTTAACTCACCTCTGTAGAGTGGCTATTAGGCGTTGTTAAATACTGAAAAGTCTTGAATATTCAGTATTTTGAATACTCTTACCACAATTTAACTGATTTATTTAAGATTATGTCTATAAGATCGTGTGAGGAAGGGTGAATACATTACCTTTTTTATGTTTTTATTAATTTGATGGAACGAGTAGCTTAATTATTTTCGTTTTCTGGATAACTTTAAAGTTAGGGGCAATATTTTGAACGATATGGCAAAAAACCTATTAATGTGGGCGATTATCGCAATTGTTTTGATGACAGTATTTAGTAATTTTGGGTCGCGTCAGGAGCGGTCTAATCAATTGACTTATTCCCAGTTTATACAAGAAGTCAAGCATGGCAGAATTCAAAAGATTGAAATAGATGGTCATTCCCTTAACGGTGTGACTCATTCGGGGGAAAGGTTTTCATCTTATGCGCCTCATGACCCAAAAATGGTGGATGATCTGTTGGAAAATGGCGTTGATATTATTGCCAAGGCACCTGAAAAACCTTCATTATTGATGAATATTTTTATCAACTGGTTTCCATTATTTGTACTCATTGGTTTGTGGATTTTCTTTATGAGGCAAATGCAGGGCGGTGGTGGCGGTCGCGGTGCTATGTCGTTTGGAAAAAGTCGAGCGAGATTATTGGGTGAAGATCAAATTAAGATAACTTTTGCAGATGTTGCGGGTGTTGAAGAAGCCAAAGAAGAAGTTTCGGAAATGGTCGAGTTTCTTAAAGATCCTGGAAAATTTCAAAAACTGGGTGGAAAAATTCCTCGTGGTGTCTTGATGGTGGGTTCTCCTGGCACAGGAAAAACATTGCTGGCAAAAGCCATTGCTGGTGAAGCATCCGTACCTTTTTATACTATTTCTGGATCAGATTTTGTCGAGATGTTTGTTGGTGTTGGTGCGTCAAGAGTCAGGGATATGTTTGAGCAGGCAAAGAAAAATGCACCTTGCATTATATTTATTGATGAAATTGATGCTGTAGGTCGTCATAGAGGTGCTGGTTTGGGCGGTGGTCATGATGAAAGAGAGCAAACATTAAATCAGTTGTTGGTCGAAATGGATGGTTTTGAAGGTAACGAAGGTGTGATTGTTATTGCTGCAACCAATAGGCCAGATGTTTTGGATCCTGCATTATTAAGGCCTGGACGGTTTGATCGTCAGGTTGTGGTTCCATTGCCTGATATCAAAGGAAGAGAGCAAATTCTTAAAGTGCATATAAGAAAAATTCCTGTAGATGATGGTGTTAAGCCGATTAATATTGCGCGAGGTACACCAGGTTTTTCTGGAGCAGATTTGGCTAATTTAGTCAATGAAGCTGCGCTATTTGCAGCCAGACAAAATAAACGTTTGGTTGATATGATTGATTTGGAAAAAGCCAAAGATAAAATAATGATGGGTGCTGAACGAAAATCAATGGTGATGAATGAAAAAGAGAAAAAGATGACGGCTTACCATGAAGCGGGTCATGCTATTGTAGGGCGTTTGGTTCCTTCACATGACCCTGTCTATAAAGTTAGCATTATTCCACGAGGACGAGCTTTAGGTGTTACCATGTTTTTGCCTGAAGAGGACAAGTATAGTTATAGTAAGCAGCAGTTGGAAAGCCAGATATCCAGCTTATATGGTGGACGAATTGCCGAAGAAATTATTTATGGTTCTGATTCAGTAACAACGGGTGCGCAAAATGATATTCAGCGAGCTACAGATATTGCCAGAAGTATGATTACAAAATGGGGGTTTTCATCAAAACTTGGTCCATTGATGTTTGGTGAAGAAGAAGAAGAAGTTTTTCTTGGACGTTCTGTGTCTCAGCATAAATCATTGTCAGATGAAACTGCGCATGAGATAGATCGGGAAGTTTACGATGTTGTTGAAAAAAATTATAAAAGAGCCAATGATTTACTCACTGAGCACATTGAAAAGCTTCATGCAATGGCTGATGCATTGATGAAATACGAAACCATTGATAGCAGTCAAATTGATGATATTATGTCAGGAAAGCCACCTAAAGAACCTAAAGGCTGGGGTGAAGATGATTCTGGTTCTGGTTCAGATTCGGCTGAAAAAGTAGAAGATAAAAATAAAAAAGAAGATGAGTCTTCAGGTAAAATAGGCGGTCCTGCTGGTCAGCACTAAAATACGTTGATGATATGAGTGCTAAAGTAATGGGTGTTTTAAACGTAACGCCCAATTCATTTTCAGATGGTGGTTTATATATCAAGCCTGAAGAGGCTCTTCGGCGTGCTCAAGAAATGGTTCTTGAGGGTGTGGATATTATTGATGTAGGAGGAGAGTCAAGCCGCCCAGGAGCAAAACCCGTCAGTGTAGAGGAAGAACTTGATCGAGTGATTCCTGTTGTAGAAAAACTTTCCTCTTTACCAATTTCCATCTCAATTGATACAACAAAACCAGAAGTAATGGCAGAAGCAGTGTCTGCTGGTGCTGATATGGTGAATGATATTAGTTCGCTACAAAGCAAAAGCTCTATTCAAGTTGTAAAAAACACGGGTGTCTCTGTTTGTCTTATGCACATGCAGGGGTGTCCAGATACAATGCAGGATTCCCCTCAATATAATTCTGTGGTTGATGATGTTTATGAGTTTTTTAAATCTAAAATTACCGAATGTGAAGTATGCGGAGTCAATAAAAATAAAATTATTTTAGATCCAGGTTTTGGTTTTGGTAAAACATTGCAGCACAATCTTCTCTTGATGAAGCATATTCAGAAATTTAAAGACTTTTCAGTACCATTAATGATCGGTGTTTCTAGAAAATCAATGATTGGGGAAATATTAAAGCAAGATAATGTCAATCAGCGATTAGTCGGCAGTTTGTCATTGGCTGTTATCGCTGTTTGGCAAGGTGTAGATATTATTAGGGTTCATGATGTTAAAGAAACCATTGAAGCAATTAAAATATGTAGTGCTGTGATGGATGTTGATTAATATATTATTATGGGGATGATGGTGGGAAAATATTTTGGTACAGATGGTATAAGGGGTAAAGTTGGTGAGCAACCAATAACAGCAGAATTTATGCTGAAGCTAGGATGGGCTGTAGGTAATGTTCTGGCTGGCAAGACAGGTGGTAGTGTCTTGATTGGCAAAGATACCCGCTTATCAGGTTATATGTTTGAATCTGCACTAGAAGCAGGTCTTTCTGCGGCTGGTATTGATATTAAATTGCTGGGGCCGATTCCGACGCCTGGTATTGCTTATTTAACCCGAACTTTACATGCTGAAGCAGGCATTGTTATTAGTGCATCACATAATCCTTATTATGATAATGGTGTGAAGTTTTTCACAGGTATGGGCGCTAAATTAGCGACGGAAGTTGAACGATCCATTGAAGCAAAACTTGATGAAAATATGCGGACAGTTAATCCTGAAAATATTGGAAAAGCTCAAAGAATGGATGACGCAGCGGGGCGATACATTGAGTTTTGTAAAAGTTCTGTTTCTATGAATTTGAATCTTAAAGGTCTAAAAGTTGTTGTGGATTGTGCTCATGGCGCAACTTATCACATTGCACCTCATGTTTTTGAAGAAAAAGGTGCGGAAATTATTGTGATAGGTGGCAAGCCAGATGGTCTGAATATCAATGATCAAGTTGGATCAACTCACCCCAAGTTATTGCAGTCAAAAGTATTGGAGCATGGTGCTGATATAGGAATTGCATTTGATGGGGATGGTGACAGAGTGATCATGGTCGATCATAAAGGTGAAATTGTTGATGGTGATGAAATTTTATTCATAATAGCGCGTTCAAGACATAAAAGCGGGTGTTTAGGTGGCGGTGTTGTCGGTACGTCTATGAGTAATCTTGGTTTGGAAATGGCCCTCAATGAATTGGGTGTTGCTTTTAATCGATCTGATGTGGGTGACAGATATGTGATGGAAATGCTTAAGCAAAAAAGCTGGCATTTAGGTGGTGAGACATCTGGACATATTATTTGCTTGGATAGAACGACAACGGGTGACGGTGTTATATCTGCGTTACAGGTGTTGGAGGTGATGCAACAATCAGAGAATTCCTTGTTTGAATTAAAAAGTGCCATGTCAAAATATCCTCAAAGACTGGTGAATGTGCGTTTAGATAAGAAAGTTAACGTTGTTGAATCAGGTGAAATGCAAAAAGCTGTACTTGAAGTTGAAAGAGAGCTGGCAGGTAAAGGGAGGGTTTTGTTGAGAGAGTCTGGAACTGAGCCTGTTATTCGCGTAATGGTAGAAGGTAAAGATGCTTTGCTGGTGAATAAACTGGTTGATCAGTTAGCCGATAAAGTTAAAGAGCTTTCCACAAATTAGTTTAGGTAGCTCGCAGTAAATAAGCTACCCATCTTACTTGAATCCAAAGGGTATAAAATTTTACTCGTCTTTATTTATTGCAAAAATAGTTGTGTAGACGACTATTTTTGTGAAAGATATGAATAAAATTTCTGTGCAATATGGGTAGTTTATTTATTGAGTATTACTTAGGTAGCTCGCAATAAATAAACTACCCATCTTACTTGCTCTTTTATCCTTCTTTTTTGCCACAAAAATAGTTATGTAGAGCGACTACACGCC
>JABHHM010000176.1 GCA_018671575.1 Methylococcales bacterium
CAATTGATTAATATGTATTACTCTGTTTGTTTTAGTGCAAAATAATTTAAAATCATGAGTGCATATCAACATTAGTGGTTATATTTCCTATTTTCGGACAGCCTCCTAGGCAGGCTTCATCGGAAGAGGTGTCAATGCAATGAACCAATTCGTCGACAAAAAAATCAAAAGTAACTGATGTTTTTTTTGCTATTTGGGTACTGGGCTGTTGCGCAAGGGCTTCATTCAGTGCTTCTGAGCTAATAAATCCAGATTCGTGCATTAATTCACCGATTTTTTGTTGAGATTTGTAATGTTCGCTAAAGTTGAGTCGGTATAAATTAGTGCTGATTGATTCCATGTAAGAATTTCGGCCGTCGTTAAAGAATTCATTGAGATAACGATCCATTCTGCCTAATGATTCTAATCGTGGTACAACAAATTTTTCAAAAAACATAGGGGTTTCATTGATCATTTCTTGAACCGATTCAAAAATACGAACACCTCTGTTTTTTAATTCATCAATGTCTTCAAAATCATAAGCTTCCTGAAATTCAGCAAAGAGTGCAGGCAGGTTTTCCATATAATGAACATCGGCCATTTGTGCAAGCAAGTCAGCTGTGCCAACAATGCAAGCAAGTTGTTTGCCAGGGAATTGAGTGAGTTCACCTGTTAAGTTAACTGGTTGGTTGAATTCTGTGGTATCAATAATGTTGCAGACTAAGTTGATGGATGCTTTTTCCCATTGTTGTTTTTGTAAGTAGTTTTTTGCATTTTCACTGCTTCTGGAAACATGAATAAATGCGTGTTTCCCCCCCGTTCCTTCATGATCATTTTTATCCTTAATATAACCCGAGTCATGAAAAATAGCAGAGGCAATGGTAATGATGAATTGTTCTTTATTCAGTTGTTCATCTTTGTCATGAGTATGATTCCAACCAATGATCATTTTGCAGGCGGCCAGCATTACTTCAAGTACGTGTTGTAACGTATGATAGCCAACCTGACAGGCTTCATGTGATTCCCAGTTACCGAGATATAAGTCATAAATATCATTAATCAGCGAGAATATTTGAGGGGATTCTTCTCTGTATTCCTGTTGGTATAAATGGTTGATCAAGGATATATAATTACGATTGACGTATCCAAAAGATGATTTGTATTGAGTTTTGTAATCACCATGATTTTGTTTTTTTGCAGAGTCAATAGTGGCTGTTTTTATATTCATCTTGGTTTGCTATTAATAAATTATCTTTTTCGGTTGAATAGTGAGCACCTAACGATTTATAGTTGGTCTAATATAAATACTAAACTATCGTATTAAGGAAAGTTATTTAATGACCGTTCCTTAATAGTGTCCGAGAACACATCTTTCCGCCAGAAAAGCGTTAAATTAGGTTTAAAATGCTCAATTACACCAGTGAACTGCGCTTTTTCGCCAAATTTTGCCTTGTTCTTAAGAGAATTGACATTCTTGGGTAGCTTTCTTTAGATATAGATTAAGTTTAGCAAAAAACTAACTAATTGAATAAAATCATTTGATAAATAGGATTAATTTCTATTTATATGGGGATTACGACGTATACTGTTGGTGTTTTTTGATGATAAATTTTAAGATTAATTGTTTTATTATGGAGATGGTTTTTTGGATATAGCAACTCTTCTTGGTTTTATAGGTGCTTGTGGTATTGTGGGGTCTGCAATTTTATTGGGCGGCAGCGCATCGGTATTTGTCAATGTGCCTTCTTTGTTAATCGTTATTGGTGGAACCATGATGATTACATTGATGAAAATCACACTGGCCGATTTTTTTAATTCGATAAAAATTGGTTTGGTTGCATTATTATATAAGAGTCAAGATGTACCAGAAATTATTGAATTAGCCGTTGGTTTAGCCGATGTTGCTAGAAAAAATGGACTGTTGGCACTGGAAGGTCAAGATGTAGAAAATGAGTTTTTGATGCGAGGAATCAGTTTGTGTGTCGATGGACACGACCCTCAATTCATTCAAAAAATGTTGGCTAAAGATATTAATTTATCGGTGACTCGACATGAAAAAGCCCAAGATATTTTCATGGGGGTTGCGGATACGGCTCCAGCGATGGGAATGATTGGTACATTGATTGGTTTGGTGCAGATGTTGTCGACAATGGATGATCCCGCCACGATTGGTCCGTCCATGGCGGTTGCATTATTGACAACGATGTATGGTGCCATGATTGCGACAATGATTTGTATTCCTGTGGCAAAAAAACTTGAAATGCGTGCCCATGAAGAAAAGCTGAATAAACAAATGATTTTGGAAATTATTATGGGAATTCAGGAGAGTTTGAATCCTAAAGTATTAGAGCAATTATTAAAAACCTATTTGCCTGGTAATAAACGTGCTGATGCTGATGCAGAGGGTGAGGAATAGTTGTTTATATTTTATTTTACTTCGGTATTTCAATTGCTGTCAATTATAAAGATAATAAGTTATGTCTGACGAGGAAGAAGAAGCCAAATGTCCTGCGGGGATTCCTGTATGGGTAATGACCTTTGCTGATTTGATGTCGTTGTTGTTGTGTTTTTTTATTTTGTTGCTTTCCTTTGCAACCATGGATGCAAATAAATTTAAAAAAATAGCAGGTTCATTGAAGTCTGCATTTGGTGTGCAAAATGAAATAGAAGCAGCAGCTATTCCCAAAGGTACGAGTATCATTGCACAAGAATATTCTCCAGGTAGGCCTGTGCCGACACCCATTGAAGTGATTATGCAGGTGACTGAAGATAATACCAAAGAAACATTGCAATTTGATGAAGAGCAATTTGATGATCCTTCCACAAAAGACAATACAGAAAGTACCAACGAGGAAATTCAACAGCAAATAAAGGAACAAGCAGAAGAGCTTGAAGAGCAATTGCAGGACTTGTTGTCCAATGAAATTGAAGAAAATATGATATCTATTGAAAATGATAATGGGCGAATTGTCATAAGAATTAGAGAAAAAGGCAGTTTTGACTCTGGTCGAGCCAGTCTGAAAAAATCATTCATTCCCATACTCAAAGTTATTGCCGATAGACTCAAGGATTTGCCTGGTAAAATTGTAATTGCTGGACATACGGATAATATTCCAATCGGTAAAAGTAAAAGAAATATTTTTCAATCAAACTGGGATTTATCAACTGCCAGAGCCGTCACTGTGTTGCATAAATTGTTAAAAGTATCAAAAATGAAGCAAAATAGATTTGTGATTGAAGGTTATGCGGATACAATGCCTATTGAAGATAATAAAACAAAAGCGGGGCGTGCTAAAAATAGGCGAGTCGAATTGGTTGTTATTCAGGATTATGGTGATACTTCTGATGAGGTTAAAAAAGAAAAAGAGCCTGTTTCTAGTGAAACTAATACTGCTGAAGAAATAATTAAGTCGGAAGGGATTTTAAAAACAGAAAAGGTTATTGAATCAGAAAAAATTATCAAACCAGAAAGTGTGGTTAAGCCATCGCTTTAGAAATATTTATTATAAATAATTTACGAGTGCAGATATGCCTATATATGAATATCAATGCGAAGATTGTGAACACAAGTTTGAAATCATGCAAAAAATGAGTGATGATTCATTGTCAGATTGTCCTGAATGTAATCAATCATCTTTAAGAAAGTTAGTTTCAGCGACGGGTTTTAGGTTGAAAGGTAATGGTTGGTATGAAACTGATTTTAAATCGGGACAGAAAAAAAATGTGACTTCCAGTGATAATAAAGCCGCAAGCAAACCTAAAAAAGAAGTTTCAAGTCAAAAATCTGATACAAGTTCTAGTAAAAAATCTACAAAATAATTACAAATTTTAAGGAGAGTCATGCGTACTCATTATTGTGGTCAGGTAACAGAATCAGCACTTGATCAAGACGTTGAATTATATGGATGGGTACATCGCCGAAGAGATCATGGCGGTGTTATTTTTATTGATTTAAGAGATCGTGAGGGGTGGGTACAGGTTGTGTATGAGCCAGACCAGCCTGAAATGTTTGCTGTTGCCGAACATATTCGCAGTGAATTTGTTTTAAAAATCAAAGGTAAAGTGAGAAATCGACCTGAAGGTACGGTTAATAAGTCACTGCCAACAGGTGCTATTGAGATTCTGGGGATGGAGCTGGAAATATTAAATCATTCTGATCCTATTCCTTTTCCTATTGATATGGATAGTGATGTACATGAAGAAACTCGCTTAAAATATCGTTATCTTGATTTGCGTCGTCCTGAAATGCTACAAAAAATTAAATTGCGAAGTCAGGTGGTTAGGTTTTTACGAAATTTTCTGGAAGATGATGGGTTTTATGAAATTGAAACGCCCATATTGACTAAGGCAACACCCGAGGGTGCAAGAGATTATCTGGTTCCCAGTCGTACTCATACAGGACAATTTTTTGCATTGCCTCAATCACCTCAATTATTCAAACAATTATTGATGATGTCTGGTATGGATAAATATTATCAGGTCGTTCGGTGTTTTAGAGATGAAGATTTACGAGCAGATCGGCAGCCAGAATTTACCCAATTAGATATTGAAACATCTTTCATTGATGAGCAGCAAATAATGAATTTGATGGAAGATATGATTCGTCAATTATTTTCTACTTGTTTGGGTGTTGAATTAGACACTAAATTTCCAGTGCTTACCTATGCGGATTCAATTCAGAAATATGGTGTGGATCGTCCTGATTTAAGAATACCAATGGAGTTAATTGATTTAAGCGATGTGATGCAGGAAGTAGAATTTAAAGTTTTTTCTACCCCAGCAAAAGATCCTTTGGGACGTGTTGCCGCATTAAAATTACCAGGTGGTACTAAACTGAGTAGAAAAGAAATTGATAACTATACCAAGTATGTGGCAATTTATGGTGCAAAGGGCTTGGCGTATATTAAAGTCAATGAAGTGGCAAAAGGTCGAGATGGTTTGCAGTCGCCCATTTTGAAATTTTTACCTGATAATGTGGTTGAAACAATCATCGAAAGAATTTCCCCTGCTGATGGTGATTTGATTTTCTTTGGAGCTGATAAGGCATCTGTTGTCAATGAAGCGTTGGGTGCATTAAGGGTGAAGCTTGGGCTTGATTGTCAATTAATTCAAGGTGAGTGGAAGCCTGTCTGGGTTGTTGATTTTCCAATGTTTGAAAGAGATGAGGCAAACGAACGATGGCAAGCATTGCATCATCCTTTTACTGCACCTTCTTCAGTGGCTGATCTTAAAGACAATACCGCAGAATGTTTGTCTCGTGCTTATGATTTGGTTTTAAATGGTGTTGAAGTGGGCGGTGGCTCTATTCGTATTCATCAGTCCGATGTACAATCTGTTGTTTTTGAAAAATTAGGTATCAGTAGCGAAGAAGCTGATGATAAATTTGGTTTTTTATTAGATGCCTTAAAATATGGTTGTCCACCACATGGAGGTATTGCTTTTGGATTAGATCGTTTGGTGATGATGATGACTCAGTCTTCATCAATACGTGAAGTGATGGCTTTTCCAAAAACTCAGTCAGCTCATTGTCCACTGACCGATGCCCCCTCTAATGTTGATGATAAACAACTTAGAGATGTCGGTGTACGCCTTAGAAAAAAAGTGACTGATTCGGCTGTTAGTTAAGAGAAAGGGGGTATTAATTAGTATCCCTAATGGAGTGTGTTTTTGACTGATGGGTTGTGGTATAAAATTAATAGTTGCTTCGGGCATTTAATCTGCCGAGTGCTAAAAATAAATTTATTTGCAGTAAATTTTTAAAAAAATACACCATTTAAAGTCTATACTTCATTATGATTAGTCTGATATTGGATTTTATAATTTTTTCGTTGTAGAGAGATTTTTGAGATATGTCCACACTAAATGTAGATGGTAAAGAAATAGAATTATTAATTGACGGTCGCTTAAAAGACTTGTCTGACTGGAATGATAATGTTGCCAAATCACTTGCTGGTAAGGAGGGTCTGGAATTAACAGAAGGTCATTGGGATGTGATTAATTTTATGAGGAATTATTATGAAAATTTTAATATTCCTCCTGTAAAAAAATTGTTAAAACGAGGCCTCAATAAAAAATATGGTGATGCTCGGGTAACTGATGAATATTTAACAAAATTATTTCCTGCAGGTGTTTTGATTGAAGGATCTAAAATAGCAGGTGTTCCAATTCCTTATTTAGATTCTGAGCTAGAAAGAGATACTTATGCGGCAACAAAGAGTTATGTAGCTAAGTCTGTTGATGAAGTGGTTGATCATTCTCATTTTAATGAGTCTTTTGAATTTGAAGGTAAAACGAATCTTGTTAGCCATAAAGGTAATTTGATTGATATGAATGCCTGGAATGAGCGTATTGCAGTGTTTATGGCTGAAAAAGAAGGTGTTGCTTTAACCAGTGATCATTGGGAAGTTATCAACTTTTTAAGAAAATTCTATTTTGAATTTGGTTTAACGCCCATGGTAAAAATTCTAATGAATCATTTGGCTGAGGATTTGGGTGTCGAAAGATCAAATCAGGATTATTTGTATAATTTATTCCCTAAAGGTCCTTCAAGACAAGGGTCTCGAATTGCTGGATTGCCAGAACCACAGGGCTGTATTGATCCATAGTCAGTAAGGCAACTCGCAATAAATAAACTACCCATCTTACTGACCTTTTTGTCCGTCTCCTTTACCACAAAAACAGTTGAGTAGAATGACTACACGCC
>JABHHM010000437.1 GCA_018671575.1 Methylococcales bacterium
GTGTTCGCGGCAGTTCACAAATTAAATAGCCGGCCAAGAAAATGCTTAGGCTACAAAACACCTTATGAGGCTTTTGAAGAGCTCACTGGCATTAAACAAGAAAATTTAACCGGTCATGCACTTATGACTTGAATTCAGGGAATGAAATTAATATAGAAATAGAGAAAAGAGAGATTTTAGAACACTTGGAACGCAGTTCGCTATTTTATATTGGAATGATACATGATTTGAAAAGCCCAATCGCGACAATACAGGGGTATTGTGGCTTAGTAAAAGATGAAGTACTTGAGGCCAAAGAAATTCCTAATATTTTTTCTAATATAGAAAAAGTAAGTACACATATGAATGTACTTGTTAATAATCTATTAGATCTCTCCTCATCAGAAGAAAAAGACATCTGCATTGTGAATGAAAAGGTTGATGCCCAAGCATTTTTTCATAATATATCAGCATTAGTGGTTGCCACTTTTATGAACCAGGGGAATAAATTTGGTATTAAGGTAGAAAAAGGCATAATGTCATTTTCTGCAGATATTATAAAATTAAAACAAATCCTCATAAACTTAATCAGTAATGCCAATAAATTCACCTCAAACGGCGTAATAACACTGTCATTACAACACGTCAAAAACAAGCTTCAATTTGTCGTTGCTGATACAGGTATTGGCATTACCGATGAACAAGCGGCTAGAATATTTCAGCCTTTTGAGCAGGCAACAGAATCAACTGGTCGTAGTTATGGTGGTTCTGGTGTTGGCTTGGCCATCAGTTTTCGATTTGCTGAAGCAATGGGTGGCACGATTGAAGTAGATAACCAGCGTGAGGAAGGAACGGCATTTATTGTCACTATTCCAATAATTGACCAATGAAGTGGATATTTTTGCTGAAATTAATGGCGACAGTTTTCAGTTTGACAGCTTGTTTGTCTGTGTCTGCGAGCCACTATCGCCTTGGTGTTTTTCCTCATTTACCTGTTGCACAATTAATTAAAGTATATGGCCCGATTGCTAAAGATTTTCAGCAGCTACTTGGTCACAGTGTGAGTATGAAGTCGGCTAAAAATTTTGGTCAATTTATTCAAAAAATCAAACAAGAATCCTTTGATATTGCCTTTATCCAACCGTTTGATTACCCCACTGCAAAACAGTTTGGTTACTACCCTGTTGCTAAAAGAGGGGGTGTATTACGCGCTATCACGATTGTCAGAAAAGACAGTGCCTTATCGGGTATTGAAGAATTAAAAAATAAAATCATTGCAGGACCTCCTTCTACAGCGGCTGTTACCAGATTGGTCAAAAAAGCACTAACAAATCAGGGGATAGATTTCGACAATGAAGTCACATTTATTTATACCCGATCACACTTTTCGTGTGTGAGAAAAGTTGTTACAGGTAAGGCGGATGCTTGTATGACGGCGATGTTACCTGTCCGCTTATCTGGTTCATTAGATAAAAATGTCAAAATTTTACACAAGACAAAACCTTTTCCAATGCCTCTGTTTGTCTTTCATGAGCGACTTCCAAAAGACCATGCTGAGTTATTGAAAAAACAGATTCTAAGTTGGGGTGAAAACCATCCTGTTAGAAAAATTTTTAAAACTGGGTCGTTAAAGCCATTCACAATTGCAACTGATGAGGAATACGATGTCATTCATCAATTTGGTGACTAACAATCTACCTTTACGTTACCGAATCACATTCTCGATTATTTTTATTGAGGCATTGTTGATGGGCACCATGCTGCTTTACCTTGTTGGGTACATTGACCATGTATCAGAAACGCAGGTAAAAAAAGGGGATGATATTGTCATTGAGCTACTAGCTGAACTGACTAAAAACGCTCTTTTTATCGAAGAATATGATGACCTGGAAAATCAATTATTAAAATTAAAAAAAAATCCAAGAGTTATCAGAGCGTTTATTGCTGATTTTGAAGGCTTGGTATTAGCAAGCAGTCGAATCTCTGATGTTGGTAAAAACCAATCAATAGTGCTTCCAAACAAAGAAAAACCACAATGGCGAATTGAACCGTTATCATCCGAAGCTGGAGATATGGGGGTACTCGCGATTCAATTTTCTACAGAAATACTACAGAAAATTCGTGAAGATGCTATTCAAGTAGGGTTATTGATTGCGCTGATAGGAATTATTGTGATTGGACTACTAGGGCCACTTGTAGGGCATCTATTAACGCGAAAATTAGAACAACTCATTACAACCGTTTTTGATTTTACTAAAAGTCGATTTACATCTGAGATTGATGTATCTCCCTACTTGTTGAGCAATGACCGTATCTCAAAGTTAGGCATTGAATTCTCTAACATGTCTAAAGTATTAAAAGCACAGCTCAACCAGCAGCAGCAGTTTGTTACGTCGTTAGAAGATAAAGTTGAGCAACGAACTAAAGCCTTAAGCCAAGCACAACTCGCATCAGAATCAGCGAATCAAATGAAAACAACTTTCTTAACGAACATGAGCCATGAAATAAGAACGCCACTGAATGCTGTGATTGGCTATGCTCAGTTACTGGAAAACAAGCCGCTTTCACCGGATAATTTAGTTATGGTGAAAAAGATAAATACCGCCGGAAACCATTTATTAACGCTGATTAACGATGTGTTGGATTTGTCAAAAATTGAAGCAGGTAAAATGGAGTTACACATAAAAACTTTTTCATTAACTCAATTATTGGAAGAAGTTGATAATATATTCCGCCTTCGTTGTGAGAAAAAAGGTCTTTTATTTGAGCTTAAAAATCGTTGTAACCGCTCTCCTTTAGTTGAAGGGGATGAAGTAAAAGTTCGTCAAATTTTGATTAATTTGTTGGGAAATGCAACTAAGTTTACATCTTCAGGATCGGTGACGTTGGTGACTGAATATGAAAATGGGTTATTACAATTTCAAGTGAAAGATACAGGACATGGTATTACAGAAAAAGAGCAGCAGGCCTTATTTGAATCATTCTCTCAAGGGACTGCTGGGGCGCTTCATGGCGGAACAGGGTTGGGGTTATCCATTGTAAAGCGGCAGTTAGATTTAATGCATGGATCTATTGGTGTTCAATCTGACCCTCGAGGCACAATATTTACGATGACAATTCCAGCCGTTCAGGTTGGAGAAGAATGCCGTGTTGAAGAAGTAGACACTATTTCACAAAAAATTATTGGGGTTAAATATAAAAAGTTAAACATACTAATCGTAGATGATGTTGAATGTAACCGTGATATCCTTAAGCAATTATTATTTATCGAAAATGTCAGCAGTATGGAAGTAGAAAATGGCACTGAAGCTATTGAAACTTGTCAGAAACACCATTTTGATTTAATACTAATGGATCTTAGAATGCCAGGTATGCAAGGTGATGAAGCATTAAGTATCATTAAAAAAGATAATCCGGAGATTCGTAGCATTGCCATTAGCGCAACGACAATGGTTGAGGGGTCTGCAGTTATTAAACCGAATTTGTTTAATGAATATATTGTAAAACCGTTTAAGCATGATGAGCTGTTTGAAAAAATACGAGTAATATTTGATTTAGAATATATTTATGAAGCAGATTCAGTTTTTGTAAGTCAGGCTGAACAAACCTTATTTTTATCAAGTGACGCACGTTCCAATA
>JABHHM010000438.1 GCA_018671575.1 Methylococcales bacterium
TTTATTTTAAATTCAAATGATCTGATTGAATAAAAGCGTAGGAATAGTCACTCTATTCTGAGCTTTTGTGATTGAAGATCGTTTGAAGGTGAAGTGAAGATGGAATTAAGAACGGGAAGTTGTTTCGTGCCCGTTCCTTAAGGGAGGCGAAATAAATGTCAAAATTGTGCAGGATTTTTGTTCGCCTTTGAGGAGAAAAAATAGGCGTATAGTCGAACTATACAACTATTTTTGCAACAAAAAAGGTGGACAAAAAAACAAGCAAGTTGGATGTTTATTTATTGCGCATCCCCTTATTATGCCCTTTGGGTACAAGTAAGTTGGATGTTTATTGGTTACTGCCAAGGTCTGTGATAAGCACCATATGTTGTTTGTGAACCCTCTGATAATTTTTTCAAAGTGTCTAACCCTGTTTGGTCTGTGACATATTGTGCAGAATTTTTCATACATTGATCAATGGCTTGACGCCAGGTTTTGGCAACCTCTTTAACATAAGCGCTACTGCGTTGACGACCTTCAATTTTAATGGCTTTAATGCCCATTTCTTTAAGCTGGGGTAATAATTCTAGTGTATTTAAACTGGTGGGTTCTTCAAGTGCATAATAGGTTTTGTCTGCAACGTTAAAACGACCTTTACAAATGGTTGGATAACCTGCTGCTTCATCCTCTTTATAACAATCGACCAATAAGCCATTAAGACGAGATTCCAATCCATTTTGAGTGTTTTGCCATTCCACTGCATTGGCAGGAGAGCAAACCCCACAGGTGTTGGGTGACTGACCTGTGACGTAAGAGGATAAGAAGCAACGACCTTCTACCATTACGCATAAACTGCCAAAACCAAAAACTTCAATATCAACAGGGCTATTATTGGTAAGATGTTTAATTTGAGCCATTGATAATACACGAGGGATGACCGCTCTTTTAATACCAAAATTTTGATGATAAAAATTCAGTGACTCATAATTAGTGGCAGAGGCCTGTACCGATAAATGTCTGGCTAAATCAGGGTGATTTTCAGTGGCATAATCCAGTACGCCAATGTCTGCAACAATAATGGCATCTACTTTTAGACGAGCGCAGTTATCAATGGCTGTTTGCCAGATCTGCCAGGAATTTGGCTGAGGATAAGTGTTGATTGCCATGTAAATTTTGGCATGATGTTGATGTGCGTATTGAATGCCTTTAATGATTTGTTTTTCAGTGAAATTAAGTCCAGGGAAATGACGTGCATTGGTGGCATCTTTAAAGCCAATGTAAACTGCATCAGCACCATTATCAATGGCGGCTTTTAACATGGGAAAATTGCCTGCGGGACAAACTAATTCCATTGTTTTACTCCTCGTGATTTTAGTTCATTTTCAATGCCATTGAGTACCGCCCACTTTTTAGAGCACCAGTCAGGAGCTAATAGTAGTTGTTTGGGAGCTGTTCCCGTTACTCGGTGATATACGATATGATCAGGTGTCATTTCTATCAAGTCAGCTGCGATATGAATATATTCAAGCATACTTAATGGTTGGTATTCCCCTTGGCGCCATTGATTTGCCAATTGAGTCCCTTTGACAACATGTAAAGGATGAAGTTTTAAACCTTGTACACCATGATCTAGCACTCGTTGCAGACTAACTTTATTGTGTTGTTTGTTTTCTCCTGGTAAGCCGATGATCAAATGGGTACAAACAGGAATTTGACGTTGTTGTGCTTGTGTAATGACTTTTTGGTAATCTGCAAAATCACTGCCTCGATTCACTTTTTGTAATGTTTCATCAAATGTTGACTGGAGACCGAGTTCAAGCCAGACTTCAATACCTTGGTTCTGATATTTTTGTAATAAATCAAGCACTTCATTGGAAACGCAATCTGCACGAGTACCAACAGATAAGCCTATAATGTCTTTTTCTGCTAAAACTGTATCGTATTGTTTTTCAAGCTCACAAACATCAGCATAAGTATTGGTATAGGCCTGAAAATAAGCAATGTATTTTCTTGCCCCCGTTCTTTTGCGAATGACTTGTTTGCCTGCTTGAATTTGTAACGTGACATCGGGTATATTTCTGCCATTTGGACTGAAAGAAACATTGTTGCAAAAAGTGCAACCACCGTTGCCTTTTGTTCCGTCACGATTAGGACAGGTAAAGCCCGCATCAATGGCTATTTTGTGGACTTTATGTCCATAGCGTTGGGATAAATTACGTCCCATGGTATTAACGTAATGTGAAAGTGCCATGTATTTATTTTGATTATAAAAACTTTTATTTTCTCAGAATTAATCAATAAATAATTGATTTAGATCAAAGAAATGATATTAAATGCAGAGTAATCTTAATTTTTCATATCCATATACTAGTGAGAAACTATGTTCCCCGTAAAAAATCGTCAGTTGATTGCTGGCAATAACTTTGCTGTATTGCCCCGTTTTATCGGAAAGATAATTTCATTTCCACCTGACTTTATTCAACATAAAATATTTTTTAAAGCACTCAATTATTTTTTTGAATCTTACATCAAAGAAGGTGAATTAGCTTTTCTGGAAGGTAAGCGGGTGACCATTGTTGTTCATGATTTATTTTTAAAATTTAATATAACTTTATCCAATCAAACCATTCAAAATGCTGATCAAATTCATTCAGCAGATATAACCATTGCTGGAAATTGTTATGAATTATTGTTGCTGGCTTCAAAAAAAGAAGATGCTGATACTTTGTTTTTTGAACGCAGATTAACGATGGAAGGTAATACTGAATTGGGTTTATGCATCAAAAACTTTCTGGATTCAATTGAAATTGAAGAGCTAAAAATGGGGACATATATTGAGCCATTAATGAATAAAACCATCAGTGGATTTAACTTCATAAAATCATCTTCATAAAAATATAATTCAAAATGACAACTGCCATCAAAATATCACTAGGCCCTGTACTGTACTACTGGGAAAAATCAATGTTTTTTGATTTTTACCAAAAAGTTAAAAATTTGCCAGTAGATGTGGTCTATCTTGGCGAAACCGTGTGTTCAAAGCGCCGTGCTTTAAAGTTGGAGGAATGGCTTAAAATAGCGGAAGAGTTAACCGAAGCAGGTAAACAGGTAGTGTTGTCAACACTGACTTTAATTGAAGCCGAAGCTGAATTAAAAACATTAAAACGACTTTGTCAGCAAAATAACTTTATGGTAGAAGCCAATGATATGGCTGCCGTTCAATTATTGTCCAATAAAAAACCATTTGTTGCAGGTTCAGCAATCAATATTTACAACCCAAAAACCTTGTCTTTTCTAATGAAAAATGGAATGAAACGCTGGGTATTTCCTGTTGAATTATCAAAGCAGACAATCAGTGAATGTATTGCTGGTGTTACAGATGAACTGGAACTTGAAGTATTGGGTTATGGTAGAATACCACTGGCGTATTCTGCTCGATGTTTTACTGCCAGAGCACACAATGTGCCTAAAGATGATTGTCAGTTTTTATGTCTTGATGATATTCATGGAAAAAACCTGGCAACTCAGGAAGACCGAAGCTTTTTAACGATCAATGGTATTCAGACCCAATCTGCACAAGTGCTGAATCTTATTGATGAAATACCGTCAATGATTGAGTTGGGCGTTGATTATTTTCGTATCAGTCCTGACTACAAAAACATAACTTCTGTTGTTGATGTGGTGCATCAATGTATTCAACAGTCATGTAATCAAACCAATGAACAATTCGATCATCTTAAACAAACGGCTCCACATGGGTTTTGTAATGGTTTTTGGAAAAGCCAGGCGGGGTTGGAATTTTATCAGTAAATACCGTTTTGTTTAAGTTAACACGCAATAAATCCAATTTTAATTCTGTTGGAGTCATAACACCTGCTATTGTGATAAAATATTTAAATAGGTAAGGGATGGATGCTAAATAATTTCCCATTTTGAATTCCATCTTCTATCATATTTAAATGATCTTCAATCACAAAATCTTAATGTCTTAATTTAGAACGATTTCATCATTGGTTTTGTTCAATCAGTTCATTCAAATCTAGCATAAACCCAAAACGGTAAATTATTTCGTGCCTATCCTTGAACAAATAAATTTTGATTGAGTAATAAATTAATGTCACCATCAAACCGAACATTTTTAGCGCTCATGCTGATATTGGGCAGTGGTTTAATCATCTGGCTACAAACCTTAGTGGTTGGACAATCTATTCTACTGTTGAGAGTGTTGCATGTGGCATTGGGAATTGGTTTAGTTCCTTTTGTGGTGATGCCTTTTTTTATGCAACATCGTTGCTTATTGTTGGGTTCAAAAAGGAGTCTGTCAAAGTGGTCGGGGCTTGCGCTTGAATTTGTGTTTTATGCTCAAGTCGTGATTGGTTCATATTTGCTGTTATTTGCTAATTATGATGGTTTGCAAGACTCAGCTCAGTGGCTACACTTGAGAATAAGTCTTGTTTTAGTAACTTTTGTCATATTACATTTTATTTTAGTGAAAATTATACGAAAATAAAGTATTAAAATATGGCTTAAAGCTATGTCTAATTAACTTGTAAGGCGTTTCTGTTCGGACACTGTTAAAGGGACGATTCAAAATTAACCTTTACGTTTACTCGCACTAACGCATAAGATTCGATAAATCTCATCTAACCTTTTTTCCACAGGCTTCGTTACTCAAACAGTTGCATAGTTCGAGCTACACAACTATTTTTGCAACAAAAAAGGTGGATAAAAAGATTGCCCTTTGGGAACAAGTAAGTCGGATGTTTATTTATTGCGCATCCCCTAACTAGCCTCCTTAATCTACCCTCATTTTAAATTCAGGAAAAGCGCATTGTTTTAAATCTTTGATACTGTAATGCGTGTCTTTCCAGGTAATTCCATTCTCAAGAGTATATCGAATCGCTGAATTCCATAGAATCCAAATATCAATAAAGGGTGAAATAACCAGATAAATTGGGTTTTTAACATCAATGTCTGAAACATAAGCCAAATATTCATAACTAGCGAAGCGCATGATGACAATGAGAATGTTTAAAATTTGTGTTGTCCCATCAGTCATCAATATTGCCAACATTGGCCAGACGCTAAAGATTAAATGCATTGCTGTAAAAACAAGTGTGATTGTCCAGCTAAACATCATGGTGACGAAGGTGTGTTTTTCAAATCCTCGAACAAATCCATAGAGTGTTTTGTACCAGTCAACTTCAACAAAACCTCCACCCCAAAGAATGTCTTGTTTAGCACCACCCCATTTCATGATGAGTCCCAATAATGAATCATCACAAATACACATCTTAATGGCTTTATGCTCACCCACTTCTTTGTATTTAGAAGTTCTGACCATATTAAAAGGGCCACAACCAACCGTTGACTTACTTTGACCATTTCTGGCTTCCCACGGCTTGGATGTTTTAAAGCTGTCTAATGTTATTTCTGATTGGCATGTTTTTACCGATAGCGGGCAATCTTTTAAACTGAATGTGGTGGTTAGATGATCGAGATGATTTTCTTCCATATGTTCCACTGCTCGTGAAATGGTTGTTTCTTCTAAAATTGACCGATCATCGATGTAGAGTAAATAAGTGCCATTGGCTATTTTTGATCCAGCATAAAGGGCGTGACTTTTACCTAACCAATCTTTGGGTAAATGGGCGATTTTAATCGATTTCACCTGAGGGTGATCAATGGATTCCAAAATGGATGCGGTATTGTCCGTAGACCGATCATTGACAACAATGATTTCATAATTCTCATAACGTGTTTTTAACAGTGAATTGATGACTTTTTCAATGGTTTCTGCCTTATTCAATGTGGGTATGATGATAGAAACTAAAGGGGCATCTGCTTTTTTTCTACTGACAAAGGCAACATCTTTAATGTGTTTGATTTTACGAAATCCAATGAGGGCTTTTGAGTTGATATAAAATAATAATACAAAAGTGAAAATTGCTAAATAGGCTTCCATGATTAATTCCTGAAAAAGAAAATTGTTTTATAAATGATTAATTGGGTATTATAAAACTACAGTTTGACTCAGCTGTAAATTTGTTTCCGATCAAGTGTTATAAATCATGATATTAGTGGGAGAGAGGGGTGGTTGATGAAATTCCAGGTTGCTAGGAGGCTGTCCGAAAACTCATCTTTCCGCCAACTCTGTGTTAAAAATGGTCTCAAAATGCTCATTTACACACGTAAACTGTGCTTTTTCGACAATTTTATGCCTTGATTTGACAAAAATCTGAGTTCTCGGACAGCCTCCTAGTCTATTAATTTTTTAACCATGAAGACCATGAAGAAAAAACTTCAATATCTTCATGCCCTTCATGGTAGAAAAAAAATATTTATTTTTTTAAAAAATCAAAAACTCCAATCTGAAAACAATTTGTTTTTAAATGAGTCCAATTCTGATGTCACCGTCTGTTGGGTGGAATTGTCAGGAATTTCGGATACTTTTTTATCGAGTAAACAAAACTGCTGATTAAAATTAAGCAGGCGTTGTGATAAAACCTGTGCAATATTGAGGATGATTCTGGGAATGCATTGGTGACCACATTGCATTAAATTTTCAAAATTTTTCCAAGTGATTTCTCCAACTAAGACATCGGATTGAGCTATAACACTGGCGACCCTCGGGTTCTTACAAACCAATGCCATTTCACCAAAAGCCGCATGAGCATTTAATGTCGAAATTAATTGAACATCCTGCGGGGTATTTTTACACACTTTAATTTCGCCAGAATCAAGGATGAAAAAAGAGTGCCCCATTTCACCTTCATTGATAATGATTTCATCCATTGATAATGATTTCATCTGTTTTATATTCAATGGGATTGGCAATTTCAAAAAGATAATTCATTCCCTCGTCATCAATGTCTTTGAATAGTGGGACATTTTTATAATTTTCGATATTAAAATGGCTCATAATAAGTCCTTGTTTTTAAATGCCTCGCAGCACAGTTGTTTTTCCAACTCGACCAATGGCAATAATGAATGCGGCAGTACGATAAGATACCTTTTTAGATTTAGCCAACTGATGCACTTTATTAAATGCTTTTTGCATGATTAAATCTAATTCGGTACGGGTTTTTTCAAGAGTCCAGCTGAAATGTTGCATATTCTGTACCCATTCAAAATAGGAGCACGCCACGCCACCTGCGTTAGACAAAATATCTGGGACAACCAAAATATTACGCTGATTAAATATTTCATCTGCTTCAGGCATGGTGGGTCCGTTAGCGGCCTCAATGATAATTTTACAATTGATCTCATCGGCATTGTCTTTAGTGAAAACTTCACCCAATGCGGCAGGCATTAAAACATCACAATTTAAGCGCAACAATTCATCCTGAGTGATATTGTCCGCGCCAGGAAAATTGATGACTGTTTTATTATCTTTCATGTGTTGCATGAGTTTAGCAATATCTAAACCTTCCGAATTATAAATGCCACCGTTAATATCCGATACTGCCAGTGTTTTTCCACCTGACTCATCAATAAACTGGGCGGCGAATGAGGCTACGTTACCAAAACCTTGCATTACAAAAGTGGCATCTTGCATTGATCGATTCAAGGTTTTTAAAGCTTCTTCACAGATTAGCCAGCAACCTCGACCCGTAGCTTCTTCTCGACCATCAGCACCAAATAAATCCAATGGCTTTCCCGTTACAATGCCTGGGTTGAAACCGTGAATTTTAGAATACTCATCCATCATCCACGCCATTTCTCTGCCACTGGTATTAACATCAGGCGCAGGAATATCAACCGTTGGTCCTATGACATCATGTATTTGCTGGATAAATTTTCGTGTGACTCGTTCCAGTTCACTTTCGGATAACAAGCTAGGGTCACAATTAATACCCCCTTTAGCACCACCAAATGGCACATCGACCACGGCCGTTTTCCAAGTCATTAAAGAGGCAAGTGAATTGGCGTGATCCTCATCAACTGTAGGATGGAATCGTAGTCCACCTTTATAAGGACCTCTCGAATTATTATGTTGCATCCGAAAACCAGTAAAATTAGCCAGTTCTCCATTGTCGAGTTCAATACCAATTTTAACCTTAACTTCTCTTTGCGGTTGAATTAATAGGTGTTGAATGTGATCAGAAAGATCCATGGTCTGCATGGCTTTTTTCAAATAATAATTGGTGGCTTCAAATGCTTTCATAGTGATTAATCCTGTTATTTACTAAAGGATGAAAATTAAATAACTTGGACAGTATTGGTTTCAGATTTACGTTAGTTTCGATTGATCTGATTGAACAAAACCGAAGCACTAGTTGTTCTAATGCGAGGTTTTGTGATTGAATATCAATCGAAAATGACGTGAAGATGGAAGCAATATGTTCAAGTTATTTAATTTTCATTCCTAACCTGACCTGACCATAAGTATATAAGTAATTTTAAAAAATATTGGAAAATTAAATTGTTATCAATTAATAATGCGACTATTTTTTATATAGAGCAATTAGGAGAATTCAATGGATCCCAGAGAAGTCAATTCAGTAGAAGATGCTTGTCATATCGTTAAGGAACGACAACTAAGCCACATAAAAGTTGGACTGTTTGATGTTGATGGCGTGTTGCGTGGTAAATATATTTCAAAAGAAAAGTTTTTTTCGGCATTGGAAAATGGCTTTGGTTTTTGTGATGTTGTTTTAGGTTGGGATATCAAAGATCAGTTGGTTGATAACTTAAAATATACAGGATGGCATACAGGATACCCTGATGCCAGTGTTAGAATTATTCCTGAAAGTTGCCGTGAATTGCCGTTTGAAGACAATGGTTTATTTTTCTTGTGTGAATTTACGGGTGAAGCTCAACAAATTTGTCCAAGACAAACATTGCATCGGGTATTGAATAAAGCAAAAGACATGGGGTTTGAAGCCATGTGTTCTTTTGAATATGAGTTTTTTGTATTTGATGAAACAGCGCAGTCCATTAGAGAAAAACAATTTAAAAACTTAAGCTCGATTCAACCCAGTGATTTTGGTTACTCAGTCATTAGAAACTCTGTTGAAACTGAATTTTATCAGGATTTATTAGAGCTTGCAGAAGTGATGGATTTCGGTCTTGAAGGCTTGCATGAAGAGACGGGACCTGGAGTTTTAGAAGCTGCTATTACTTATGATACGGCATCCTCTTCGGCTGATAAGGCCGCAATGTTTAAAACATTCTCAAAAATAATGGCACAACGCCAGCAGAGAATGATTACCTTTATGGCAAAATGGTCGCCTGATTATCCAGGGCAAAGTGGTCATATCCACATTTCACTAAAAGACCTTAACGGTAAACCATTATTTTTTGATGAGACGAAAGAAAATAACATGAGTGATTTAATGCGACATTTTGTGGCAGGTCAGCAAAAACTCATGCCAGAATTATTATCCATGGTTGCTCCTACAATTAATTCGTATAAACGTTTGATTCCTGGTTTTTGGGCACCGACCGAAGCCAGTTTGGGTATTGATAATCGAACCTGTGCATTGCGAGTCATTACGGGCAGTGAAAAAGCGCAACGGGTTGAATATCGAATCGCAGCAGCGGATGCCAATCCATACATCATATTGTCTGCTGTGATTGCATCAGGTCTGTGGGGAATTGAAAATAAAGCTGAACCACAACATATTGTAAAAGGCAATGCGTATGATCAAACACTTCCTCCACAATTAAAACTACCTACTGGGTTATGGGATGCCGCACAACAATTAAAAAAATCCAGTATGGCAAGAGACTACTTCGGCGATGCTTTTGTCGATCACTTTGCGGTAACTCGTGAATGGGAAGAGCAAGAATATAGAAAGCATATTTCTGAATGGGAACTGGAACGTTATTTTGAGAACATTTGAATAAAATGCCAGAAGTTAAAACCACTGTTAATCATTCCGTTAGATTTGGTTTTGCACCAAAGCTGACCTTGTTTACCTCTATCATTGTGATGATTTCTATCATATTGATGACAGTTTTTACCTATTTGCAGGCTGAACACCAGCTTATTCAAGGTTTATCGGTACAACTCAGTAGTATTGCCGATCAACCGCGGCACTCATTGATGCCGAAAGTCATGATAATATTTTTTATGATGCCGAAACAGGGCTGGATGGTGAAGAAGACTTTAATGCCATCAAAAAACAGTTGATTGCTGTTCGTGATTACAATGAAATGCCACATCACAATGGACTCAGTCCCATCTATACACTGCGTAAATCTGCTGATTTTGATGACAATGCTTTACTTGAATTCATCGTCATGTCAGATCCTAATGACCAAGGTCAATGGTTTACAGGAGCGACTTATCCATTATTGCCATTTCAAAAAGAAGTCTTGGCTGGAAAAGTTAAAATAACTGAAATCTATCGTGATAATGAAGGTGCTTGGTTAACCGCTGCCGCTCCAATTTTTGGTTCAGACCGTGAAGTGGTTGCCATTCTACAAGTGGATCGACGCGTTGATTTTGTGTTTGAACAGATTAATGATTTAAGGCTACTTTATTTAGAAGCTGGTTTAATCAGTTTGCTGATCGGTGTAATGATGGCGTGGTATTTTGGTTGGTTGACAACCCGACCCATTAAACTATTAACCGAAGCAGTTTTGGCATTTGGTCAAAATAAAATGGATTATCGTATTACCCAGCAAAGAGCTGATGAGCTGGGTATTGTCTTTAGTCGTTTTAATGAAATGGCCGACAACATCGAAGAAAAAGAGCAAGAGCTTATTCAAGCCAATGCTGTTTCAGAGCAAGCCAGAGAAAAAGCCGTTGCTGCATCGAAAGCAAAAAGTGAATTTTTAGCTGTGATGAGCCATGAAATAAGAACACCCATGAATGGTATTTTAGGCATGATTCAAGTGCTTGAAAATACAAAAATGGACAATACTCAAAACCGATATGTTGAAACCATTCATCGTTCTGCCACCGCCTTATTAACCATTCTCAATGATATTCTTGATTTTTCAAAGGTTGAGGCTGGCAAGCTGGAGCTAGATTTTCATGATTTTAATCTGGAAAATAATTGTTTTGATGTCGTTGCTTTACTAACCCCTAAAGCCCAAGAAAAAAATATTTTAATTCATTTGCAATATGACAATGAATGTCCTCGAATGATTCGATGTGATTCTGCAAGAATCAGGCAAATATTATTAAATTTAACAGGCAATGCAGTTAAGTTTACTGATGAGGGATGTGTCACCATAGATGTGAAAATTGTGCAACAAGATGGATTAAAACAGCTGTTAGTCACAATTAAAGACACGGGTATTGGCATTACTCAACAGCAGCAAGACCGTTTATTTAAGGCATTTTCTCAAGCAGATGCCAGTATGAATCGAAAATATGGTGGTACAGGACTGGGGCTAGCCATTTGTCAGCGACTGGTTGAGCTGATGCAAGGTGATATTGGCGTCACCAGTGAGGAAGGAAAAGGTTCAACTTTTTGGTTTAAAATACCTTTGATCTTAGCCGAAGAAACAGATCCTGAAGTAACTCCCTTACCTTGTTATGATGACTGTCATATCATGGTGTTGGATCAAAATTTAATTCGTTCCAATATTTTTCATAATAAAATCCAGTCTTTGGGTGTTGTGGCCAGTTATTATGAGAATGCCGAAGCAGTTATTGCCTGTTTGACCACGCAACCTTATTGTTCAATGTTAATCATCTATCATGATCTGCCTGAACAGGATATCAGGAAAATAATTCAGTTTATTAAATCACGACCAGAATTTAAAAAACTGATTATTGTTGTAATGATTTTGATGGAGGTTCCCACATATTATGATGATTTACTTGATGGATTGAATCATGACTTTCTTAAATCTCATATGACACGAGAAACATTGTCAGTGGTACTTAGAAAAGTATTATTGGGTTCTTCTGAGGATACCGTTGTACAATTAATTGAAAAAGATGATTTTTCAAATAAAAGGGTGCTGTTGGTTGAAGATAATCTTGCCAATCAAATGGTTGCGACGGCATTGATTAAATCTTTTGGTGCCACTGTAGACGTTGCTGGCGATGGTGAGCAGGCTGTATTAATGTGGAAACAGCAAGATGACGAAAAACGATATGATTTAATCATCATGGACTGTTAAATGCCCATAAAAGATGGTTACGAGGCCACGCGTGATATTCGTCAGGAAAAAGACGGTAAAGATGTTCCCATTATTGCCTTAACGGCCAATGTTTTTGTTGAAGATAAAAAAGTATGTGTAGATGTGGGCATGACTGCTTATTATGAAAAACCCTATAACAAAGAAATATTTAATGAAATTTTAAGTGGTCAGTATCGCTCCAGCTCTTTACTCCATAATATTGAAAAAAACCAACAACTATCCGACAAAAAACATCCTTTTAAAATACTAATTGTTGATGACAACAAAATTAATTTACTGGTTATTGAAGCAATGTTAAAACCACTGAATACTGAGTTAGAATTAGCCGTCAATGGGGTTGATGCAGTAGCAAAAAACAGAATGACTCAGTTTGATGTGATTTTAATGGATTGCCAAATGCCCGAAATGGATGGTTATGAAGCCACCAGTGTGATCCGACAAGCTGAAATAAAAACAGGGAGTCATGTGCCAATTATTGCATTAACGGCCAACAGTGGTGAAGAGTATAAAAAACGGTGTTTGGATTCAGGGATGGATGCTTTTGTTGCCAAACCCGTGCTGTTAGATGAATTGATGGCGGCCTTGAGCAGTTGGTTGGATGAATTTGATGAGAGAATGTATTTATCGTAGTAATCTGCTTTGTAATAATGTTTGCATGTCTCTACGTTCATCAACAATACCGAATATAATGACTTCTAATTTATCAATTTGGTAAATGATTCGATAAGGGGAAGCGAAATAAATAAATGTCCAAATTGCGCAGGATTTTTGTTCGCCTTTGAGGCGCAAAAATAGGCGTATAGTCGAACTATACAACTATTTTTGCAACAAAAAAGGCGGACAAAAAAACAAGCTAGTTGGATAATTATTTATTGCGCATCCCCTAAGGTTTAAAAAATATCTCACGGAAATTTTTAACCCCAATATCTCTTAATTCTTCAGGTATGTGTCCACGTTGAGGATTCGAGCTTAGCTTATTAATCATTGTCTCGATAGACTCAATGACATAGCATTGCTCTTTCAACTGAATCGGTTGCACGTATATAGTCAAATAATTCTTCGATATCAACAATGGCAGATTGTGCCATAATAATTGAGTATCTCATACCTTATTTTTCCAAGTTGAATTTTTTTTCAATTCAGTAAAAGCCTGTTTTGCTGGTTTGGTTTTTCCTAGCTCAATTTCTTGCTGACCCAATGCTAATATTTTTAATAAAGCCAATGTTTCCTGGTTTTTTTCATAGCCTTTTAAATCTTGAAGTATTGCTTTGGCTTCTCCATTTTGAGTAATGATAATGGCTGATTGATTGGCCGATAGGTCTCTGATTATTTTTGCAGTATTGGTTTTTAAATAGCTGATTGATTTGACTTGTTCGGATAATTTCATGGTAAAGTCCTCTAAAAAATCACATTGATATAGTTTGAACATGATGCCCTAACGGGCAAATATTCTGCGAATGGTATATTTTTTACCATGAAGCACATGAAGACAATGAAGAAAAAACTTCAATATCTTCATGCACTTCATGGTGAAAATAAAAA
>JABHHM010000439.1 GCA_018671575.1 Methylococcales bacterium
CATGTCAATGTGATTTTGATGACTATGTTGACGATTCTAGTTTAATATTCTGGTACAGACCCGATGAATACACCGTCTTAAACACCAGTAAACGGAAACGTTGCTGTAGTTGTGGCGAATTAATAGACATAGGGTCAACAGTCATTGCGTTTAAAAGATACAGGAACCCATCCAGTGAGGTCGAAGAAAATATTCACGGTGAATATGGAGAAATCCCGCTGGCAAATAAGTATCAATGCGAACAATGCGCTGATATTTATTTTTCACTGATAGAGCTAGGCTTTTGTTTTCCGTATGACGATAACGTGCATGATTTATTGGCAGAATATAGGAGAATAACTTCATAACCCCTCGTAAATTTTGTTATTAAGGACAATTGTATTTTGTCCGATATTCGAGCACATCTGAAAGAATCGACCAATCATAAAAGTCGAATCGATTCGGGAAATATGAGGTGGATATTGCTGATAAGGCTGATTCAACCGTTAACCTGATCAAGTTTATGAAAAGGAAAAATAATGACCCACTACGACGGCCTGATTGATGCAGATAATCAAAAACATACCAGAGTATTTACTGATGAAGTTCACAAAAGAAATACCCATAGAGAAACGCTGAAAGAATGCTTGCAAGTTCTCAATAAATTACCGAATTATTTTTTTCCAGATACTCCAAATAAATCAACCTATGGAATGGCTTCTAAAATAGAAAAAGTATTGGCGGATGTAGATTATGAATGAACGAACCAAGCAATTAAAAGACCTCATTGACTGTCAATACAAGCTACTTGATGCCTATGCCCTTTTAACCCTCAGTGTTGCTATAAATTTTGTTATTTTAATTATATTTTTTACACAAGGTTAGACAATGATCGATGACGATAAGTGGCATTTTGTTTCTGGAGTTTTAGATAGGATGAAAATACAGAAATACAGATATTACAACGCAATTGAACCACTTCTTATCCCTATCGACTCCCCATTAGTTGAGCCATTTTTTTTACAGCAAGATTTGCTGTTGGATTCTCTGAGTTTCTTAGTTGAGGATTATGGTAATCATATCAATTGGTTTGTTCATGAATGTCGTTTTGGACGTGATGCGAAAGAGGCGGGTTGTAAGGGAAATATGAAATTGATTGATAGTCACGACCGATTGAGATGGTTAATTGAATTAGATTATGGGGAAAATGATGATTAATGAATTTACCATTACAGAAAAAATGTTGATTGAAAGAATCACCAGTCTTTATGAGGAACTGGGAAAATTACAAGAGGAAAAACACAATTGTGACATGCGATTAATTGATGCGAATTTCATAATCAGCATATTGATTGTTATTATTATGGCGACAGGTGTTTTCTTTTCGTTATTAACAGATTATTTAACATAAAGAGAGAATTTCATGAGTAACGTACAAACAGTGGAAAAACCATTGGCAGTCTATTTGTCAGAACAAAAAGCACAAATACAAAAAGCTCTACCCAAACACATGAGCTCAGAAAGGATGGTAAGGATATTTTTAACAGAAGTGAGAAAGAATGAGAAGCTGGCAAAGTGTACGTCCATGAGTTTGTTGAGCGCCATGATTCAAACCAGTCAATTAGGGTTAGAACCAGGCAATGGATTGGGCTACGCTTATCTGATCCCGTATGGCAAAGAGGCAACGCTACAAATTGGTTATAAAGGCTTGATGGATTTAGCCAGACGGTCAGGGTCAATATCCAGTATTACAACACATTGCGTTTACGAGCAAGACATGTTTGAAATTGAATACGGTATTGAGGAAAAATTTAAACACGTTCCGACTCGTGGTAGTCGCGGTGAAATTATTGCCGCTTATGCAGTCGCCAGATTAAAAGATGGTGGTCATCAACTGGAATTTATGTGGAGAGATGAAATTGATAAAATCAAAGAGTCTGCACAAAGCGTTATCAATGCTAAAAAGTACGGTAAACAAACGCCGTGGGATACCAATTATGATCAAATGGCTAAAAAGACAGTCATAAGACGGTTGTGTAAATATCTGTCGCTATCACCTGAGTTTAATGATGCCATGAATATTAATTCATCTTCTCCCGTCAAGGAAGAGGCAGACCCTAGTTCGTCTTGTAACGAGTTTGGAGGTGAAACCTTTGATGTTAATCATGAAACGGGGGAAATTGTAGATAAAGATGAATTAACATCTTATAAAAAACCATCACTCAACGGTAAGCAATTTGGTGAAAAAATAAGCGAATGGTCAAAACTCATCAATTCTGGTGCAACAAAAAGTGAAATCAAAGAACTGGCGCAAGAAGAATATACCTTAAGTTATGAGCAGTATGAAATAATTAATACGCTGGGGATTAGCCAATGAACATTAATGAACCACAAATAATGATTGACTTGGAAACCATGTCCACCAAAAGTAATGCTGTTATTATTTCAATCGGAGCGGTCGCCTTTAATTCGGGCGGTGTTTTTGATCAGTTTTACGAAAACATTGATATTGAATCATCCGCAAGATTTGGGCTTGATATTTGTCCTAAAACCATAAAATGGTGGATGAAACAAAGCGATGAAGCTAGAAAACCGCTCACTGAAAATGTTTTGGACATTGAAAATGCTCTGATTGAGTTTGCCCTATGGGTAAACTCAAGAGTTGGGGAGGAAGCAAAAATATGGGGCAATGGAGCAGACTTTGATAACGTCATACTGTCCAGCGCATATAGTGCAACAGAATTGCAACAGCCGTGGAAATATTGGAACAACATGTGTTTTCGCACATTGAAAAACCAGTACCCAGAAATAAAACACTGTCACGAAGGAGTAAAACACAATGCTTTGGCCGATGCACAAAGCCAAGCGGAACATGCCATTAAGATATTTGGAGTGATGAAAGGTAACTCATGCAACCCTTAAAAATTCCTCCCAATTCAATACAAGCGGAACAATCTGTATTGGGTGGCTTATTGATTGATGAAG
>JABHHM010000397.1 GCA_018671575.1 Methylococcales bacterium
AATTGCTGTTGTTGTGAAACATTTAAAACGGCACAGTCATCACCGATTCCAACAATGACATCTTCTCGCTGATGAGTATTATCAGCAAAACATTGGTCAATTAATTGAAATTCAGAGATTGACATCAACTCTGCTAAAATTCATTGGGTCTAACACGCTTCGCAATTCTGTCTAAAACACCATTAATCATACGATGACTTTGATCCGCACCAAATTTTTTTGCCGCATTAACGGACTCATTAATGACGACACGACCAGGCATCTCAATTTTATTCACCAATTCATAAGAACCAATCAATAAAATTGCTTTTTCAACAGGCGTTATTTCATCAAAAGGACGATCGACATCGTCACTCAACATTTCTTTTAATGGCTCAAACTGAGCGGTTGCCTGTGAAATCAACTCATGAAAATAATCAATATCGACTCTGCTTAAATCCTGACTGTCTTTAAACTGATTTTCAATATCACTGATACCCGCATCCGTCATCAACCATTGGTATAAAGCTTGTAAAGCTGTTCTTCTGGCAGCAGTTTTTTTTGAAAAACTCATTAATTTACTTGTCTTAACACATTAACCATTTCGATTGCAGAGTCCGCAGCTTCAGCACCTTTATTACCCGCCTTAGTACCTGCACGTTCAATGGCCTGCTCAATACTATCAACGGTTAACACTCCAAAAGACACGGGAACTTGATGTTGTAGTGATACCGTTGCCAAACCTTTAACGCACTCTCCAGCCACATAATCAAAATGTGGTGTACCACCACGAATAACAGCACCAAGCGCAATAATGGCGTCATAATCTTTTTTTACGGCAACTTGCTGAACCATTAAAGGCATTTCAAATGCCCCTGGAATTTTAATAATGGTTAAATCTTTTTCCTGAGCGCCATGTCGCTTTAATGTGTCAACGGCTCCTTCTAACAAACGCTCGGTAATAAAACTATTAAATCTTGTCACAATCAAACAAAAACGGGTATTCCTGATTGTTAATTCACCTTCAATTACTTTAATTCCACTCATTCTATGCACCTTACTCCAAATTACTCACATTCAACATATTCAACAATTTCCATTCCAAAGCCAGAAAGCCCATGCACTTTTTTAGGTGCACTCAACACCCTCATTTTTCTGACGCCCAGTTCGGATAATATTTGAGCACCCACACCATAAGTTCTTAAATCAGAAGGTGATGACTGTTTGGTGGGTATTTTCATATCGGCATCATGTAGTTGAAAATCCTGTATTCGCCTCACTAAATGTTGAACACAATCTTTTCTGCGTAAAATCAAGATGACACCATTTTCTTCTGCCGAAATTTGTTTAAAAGCATGAGATAATGGCCAACCACAACCGTTGTGCTCAACTTCAAATAAATCACAAATTAAATCTTCCATGTGGACACGAACTAAAATAGGTTTTTCAGGATCAACCTTGCCTTTAACCAGTGCCAAATGTAATTCATTGTCAATGCAATCTTGAAAAGCAATCAGTTTAAATTCACCATATTTAGTGGGCAACTGACATTCATTAATCCGCTCAATGGTTTTTTCATTTTGTGTCCGATAGTGTATCAAATCGGCAATGGTACCCATTTTAATGTCATGTTGTTTGGCAAAGATTTCCAAATCAGGACGTCTAGCCATCGAGCCATCTTCATTTAAAATTTCAACAATGACTGATGATGGATCCAAACCAGCCAATCGGGATAAATCACATCCTGCCTCAGTGTGTCCTGCCCGAATTAAGACACCCCCTGATTGTGCCATCAACGGAAAAATATGCCCAGGCATCACCACATCTTCAGGCTTTGCATTGTCAGCAACTGCGGCTAAAATTGTAGCGGCTCTGTCTGCTGCCGAAATACCTGTTGTCACACCTTTAGCCGCCTCGATAGAAACGGTAAAATTAGTTCCCTCAGATGACTGGTTATCATTCACCATCAATGGCAAACGAAGTTGCTGACACCGTTGTGGCGTTAAAGTCAAACAGACCAGCCCACGACCATAGCGCACCATGAAATTTATATCTTCTGGTCGAACTTTAGTGGCAGCCATGATTAAATCGCCTTCATTTTCACGATCTTCATCATCCAT
>JABHHM010000441.1 GCA_018671575.1 Methylococcales bacterium
GTAACTGTTCAGGTTGCCCCTATTTTTCTCCAGTTCAAGGCAAAAAATATGAGTTTACAGGTGTAAATGAATATTTTTTAACGAAGAAATGGAGAAAAAGAGGGGTGACCTGAATAGTTACAAAAATTTAAGTCCTTTTATTGAAATAACGAACAGTCTTATAAAAAGTACCAAAAAACTTAGGCAAATTAAACCTTTAACAAAAATAGCAAATAGGGGACTTAGCCATTGGTCTGTACTTAACTGTTGAAGTGTGTTGATAGACTCAGTGAATAGATAGGGAAAATTTATTAGGTAATGTAGTCCCATGGTGAGTCCGTAACCCATGAAAAAGATGAGTGCAACGGTTGCAAATGATAAATAAATGCCTAAAAAATACTTTTTGAATGTTGAAAGGCAATCAAAATCAATGCGGGGTTCAAAATTTAATTTTTTATTTAATACTTTATTGAATAAAATCTGTTTACAGCTGTTGAGTGATTTTTCTGCAAGGTTAGTGATGTTTAAAAAATCGGCAACGATCCAGTAACCATCTAGCTTTAATATCGGTAATAAGTTAACGACCATGGCAATGACATTGCCAAAAACCACCAGTAAAATGATTGAGCTGTAGTCAGTAAGTATTGAAAAATAATAAATCAGTATCATCAAGGTTAATAAGATCATTTGAAAAAATATCCCCCCTAAATCAACGGATAGACGTTCCTCAGGTTTCAGTTCCCAGGCTTCTGTGACATCGGCATAAAATACAAACAGTACCCAATATAGTCCAAAGCCAATATTTTTGCAGCGTTTGTTATAATGAGCCAAAGCACTGGCGTGACCCATTTCATGTATCAGCATAGAAACAGTCATTAGGCAATAAATGAGGAAAAGTTCATTGCCTTGGTATTGGCTAATCAATCGAGATAAATCTTTGGGTGCATAATGACCGAACACCTCAGTCGACATGAAATAGCCAATGATCAATAAACTGAGAAAAATACTGGGTAAAATGACCACTCGGTGAAACAAGTGTTGACCAAAAAAGGTAATGGCACGAATACCCACGCCCTTGATAATAGGCACTCTAACCCACATGATAGACTGGGTTTCAATGTCTGCTTCATGGGTAAATAATCCTTTGTTGGCAAGTTGCTGGGTTAATAGTTGATTTAATTCAGCGGTAGTGAGGGTTAAAGCTGAGTTGAACGACTCGTCTGCTCGAACGAAACTTGTCCCCTTGTGAGATAAATTGTCATGAACCAGTTTATCTGCCAGTTCTTCTATACTTAATTTGTTTTGTTGTAATAAGACAATGATTTTTGTGACATCTTTACTGACCACCCAATAACGATCATTTTGAGTTTTTAATAAATATTGACCATCTGGTTTTTTAATGATTGAAACTGTTTTTTTGATTTGAAATTGCATAATTAGGATGATTTTTGTCTGAAAGATAAAACCGATTATCTGAAATGAGTTGGTGCTTATTCAATATGTCGCTAAGCTTGTTGTCATCATTCCATATTTTTAAAGTATCGGGAAAAAGTTTAAAAACCACGAATGAACACTGATTTTTATTAAAGTTAATTATATTAGTGAAAATTTTGGTTCAATAAAATTTATTACTTGCCCAAAGGGCATCATGTTCGATTTATTTTAGGTAAAAACCATGCAGAATAACTCAACTTGTCCTATTTCAGGGCAAACCATTCGTGAAGAAGTAGTCAATACTTTAAGTCATGCTTTGGCTTTATTGGTTAGTATTATCGGAATTATCATGCTAATTGGTTATGCCAGTCATGCAGGAAATAGCCAATATATTTTATATTGTAGTATTTATGGCGCTACATTGATCTTAGTTTATGCATCATCGGCTATTTATCATTGGGTGAAATCTGCACATCATAAAAAGTTTTTTCAATTGTGCGATCATATCTGTATCTATTTATTAATAGCGGGAACTTATACGCCCTTTATGTTGATTGGTTTGAATAATGATTTGGGCTGGCAATTATTTGCATTGATTTGGGTTTTGGCTGGTGTGGGTATTATTTTTAAGCTGGTTTTTAAAGGACGTTTTGAACTGTTGTCAACATTGATTTATTTGGGTATGGGTTGGGTTTGTTTATTTGCCATTGAACCCTTGTATCAGAATTTAAGCACTTTGGAATTTAATTTGTTGGTGATTGGTGGAGTCACTTACAGTGTAGGAACAATTTTTTTTATTGTAGAAAAAATTCCTTTTAATCATGCCATTTGGCATTTATTTGTTTTTGGTGGCAGTGCTTGTCATTATTTTTCTATCGTTTCATTTGTGTTGCCAGAGGCTCAGGTTTGAATCGTAGCTTAATTAAAGTAACAATAAGTATTGGCTAGACCTGCTCCATTAATTTCACCAGGATTACCGAGCGCATCACTAAAATATGATTTTATATTAATTCTCCAGTTACCACCTAAGTCATCTGCCCAGGTGTCGGAACCCTCCTGATTATTAGAAGCGTCATTTCTATATTGAATGTAGCTGGGTATGATGATGACTTTCGGCGTGCCACCGTTACAAGTCGGTTTAGGGACAATGTTGTTGCTTGCTCCAAAGTAGGTGGCTTTGTGAACATAATTTGGGAGACGGGCTTCGATACTAATTCCATTGACAGAAATACTGTCTGCAGTGATTGTTCCCGCTTCAACTCTACCATTACTACCATTACTAGAGTTGAGAAAACGAGTAGTGTTGGCTCTAATCGTCAGTCGGTTATCAAGATCGTTGATGATTCGAGTATTAAAATCTTGCCCCGCACTTCGGTGAAAATCAATGTAGGATGTACTGTTATTCTGTGTTCCACCTAATTCAATTGAGCCACCCTGGTCATTCTTTAAAAGAGGCCCCTCACTAGTCGATGTGCCACCAGCCCAAAAGACATTTCTTGTGGACCTGAGGTCGGTAGTATCAATAAAGGGGGAGGTGACATTATTGGAGGCAGTGACATTAATTGCCGATAGATTGACAACATTATTAATATTGTTGTTTCCCATGTCTAATGCTCCCGTCATTGCTCGACTTCCATCGAGAGGTAATAATGCCTGCAAACCAGGTAATCCGCTGGGTGTTGGGACGGTGGTGGTGGTGGTTGCTCCTGACGCAGTCGTTGCAGGTAAGCTATTCACTAAAAAACCAGCATATTGGCCACTGGTTGCAATAGAGACTGAAAAACTGACTGGGTTGGCATTATTGCAACTGGTGGTATAGGTTGTTCCCCAAGGAGAGGTGGCATCCATACCGCCTAAATAGGCCGCACCTAATGTTGCAAATGCACCTGCACAATTATTAGCCTGATCTGGCCATGTGGTATTATCTACTATAAATTTTTGAGAGGCTTCAACAATTGACCATACTTCAGCTGCTGCAATGTTGGCACGTCTCTCATTCCATTCATCCGCATAATTTGGCACCATTGCTGCTGTCACCATGCCTCCTAGGAATAAAGTAATCAATAATTCTACCATGGTAAAACCTTGATGTTTTTTTAGGATGATCATTGAAAATTCCTTGTGTTGATTAATTATTCTGGGAAATTACAAGTGCCAGGTGAAGTTAGATTGCCGTTGGCATCTCGTAAACAATAAAGAGCAACCTTGTCTGATCTGGCATGAAGTGTCAGTCGGCGAGAGTTGTTTAATAAAATCTCAGGAAAAACAGTCAGTCGAGTTCCTGTGATTGTGCTTCCTCCAATGGTTGCGTTTTGTGCTACTGCGGAGGTGACGCCAGGAGGATTGATGGTCATAGGAACCCAAACGCTGACGCTACTGATATCAGCATCTGCGGTTACCAAATAAGAGTAAGCAGCATCAGTTCCAAAAGGATTGGTCGTGGGAAAATCATCCGCATTTGACCAAGTTCCTGTGACGGCTGTTTGAAATGCTGGAATATTGGCGTTATTCAGTGAAATGCCTGATGATTTTCTAACTTTTTCCGCAAAATTGACAATTTTTTTTGCCTGAAAAATGGTTGAAAGCAACTTTTTATCTTTTGCAACTTCACTCAATCCACCGACCGATGCGCCGACAACGGAAAGCCCCAGAAATATAGCCATAGAAAGTTCAACCATGGTATAGCCTGTCAATTTTTTAGCGGGTGACAAATAATTCTTTTGCATAAGTTTTTGAAATATAAAAATAATATAAATACAATTGTATAACTTAAATTATATGCTATATTCAGAAAAAAATAGAAAATAATAATAATTAAATGACAATGCATAAAAAAATAAAGTAAGCAAACTCAATTAATTCATTAAAGTCACATGTTACATCTAATTTCATAGGGAGGAGTACGCTTGTCTATTCAACGACATCGTCTGATCTGGGGTACTATTTTATCATCCATGCTTTTTGCAATGCCCGTTGTGGCTGAAGAATTGGATGAGGATGTCACAGAATCGACTGAAGAATCCATCGAGTCTATGAAACAGCCCCGAATATCTGTTTTGCAATCAGTTATATTGGAAAAAGTCACTGCTAATTTTCGTCAAGCTGGGCTAAAAGAAATCGTAGCATGGTTGGCTCCTAAAGACTGGGCTGTTGATGTTCAGGTGAAAAATCCCGCACAGTTACATGCCATCATAGATTTTACTGCTGAAACAACTCGTTATCAGGCATTTTATGACTTGTTGACTCCACTTAAACTCAAAGCTTTCTTTTACCCAAATATGATGGATAAAAATGATCAGTTGAAACCGCTGATTGTTATTGCCGAAGAGCAGAAATAACCCATGAAAAAATCAATAATTAAACCCATGAAAAAAACTGTAATTGCTACTTTAATAACGCTTATTGTTGGTTGTTCGACCAGCCCTGATAAGTATGAATTTAAACAAACAGGCCCTTTAATTGACGAAACATTGGCTACGTTTCAAGAGCCTAATCCGACCAGTTATGTCCGTATTACCTCATTTGAAGAAAAGCTAAAAGAACGTCCTATTAGTATCAATGCGCCTGATATCAGTTTGTTGGATGCTCTGGTGACCGTGATACCAAAGATTAATATTATTCCTTCTGACCCCAATGTTGATATGACTCGACGTATCAGTGTTTATGCCGATAATTTAGCCATTAAAGATTATCTGGATGTGCTTTCAGGTATCACCGACTACGAATTAACGGTTAAAAAAGGTGCGCTTCATGTTGCTTCATTCTCTATGCAGGAATGGAGTTTGCCTGCATTGGCCACAACTAGAAATGTTGTTTCTACATTGGGTGGCGGATCAAGTAGTGGCGGCGGTGGAAGTGAAGGTAGTGAAGGCGGTGATGATGACAGTAGTAGCTCAGGTGGAGAGGGAAGTAGTGGTGGTGAAGGTGGCGGTGCTTCATCTTCAGGTATGCAATCTCAGGAAAGTTATGATCGATGGTCACTCGTTTTAGAGAACGCAAAATCCATTTTAGGTGTGCAAAATGGCGGTGGCGAAAATTTTGAAAGCCAATCTAGTTCAGGTGATAATGGTAATCAACAATCGTCACAATCGCCTTCTGGTCCTTTGGCATTATTTGGTGGAGGTGATTCAACAGAATCCAATGAGTCATCAAATAATTCTAATGGATCAAGTTCTGTGATCTCACCACAACAACCTAAGCAAGCTTTTAGTCCATTTGTGGTTGATATTAGAAACCTGGGTTTAATTCATGCCGCAGGCAGTCCTGCAAGAATGAGAATTTTAAATCAGTTTTTAAGTAATTTGGAAAAAACATCGCAACGACAAGTCAATTTGGATGTGAAAACCTATGATGTAACATTGATAGATCAAGATCAAAGAGGCATTGACTGGAATTTATTATATCGCACAACTGCAGGTGGTAATCCATTGGCTTATGGTTTGACGGGTAATAATGGGGGTACTTTGCCGACAGGTCGAAGAGTTGAGGACGGTATTGCCTTGTTACAGGAGCGATCAACTATCGGTTCTGCTATTTCCAATCAATTAGGCTTGGCAACATCGGAAGACCCAGGGCCTATTGCTTCTGCTTTAGGAGAAAAGGCAACAGGAATTTTAACGGGAGATTTGGGTACGGGTACATCCGCAACGGGTGGTCCTTTCAGTATTGGTGGCCGATTGGACATGCATAAGCTATCCATAAATATGCTGTTAAATTTTCTCAATCAATATGGCAGCGTTCGATTGGTGAGCCAGCCTAACTTAACAACTTTGAATGGATCTCCTGCTTATATCTCATCAGGCAATGACTTTTATTTCATCAAAAAAGTTGATACCACTGTGACAGAAGGAGTTACTCTTCAAACTGCAACAGCTGAACGTATAAAGGTAGGCTTGAGTTTGTCCGTGACTCCAAGAGTATTGGATGATGACCGTATTCTGATTGATATTGTTCCTATTTTATCAGAGCTAAGAAACTTTGACACACTGGGTTTTGATATTACTACCCCCAATATTGCCTTACAGGAATTATCAACACAAGTCATTACCCGAAGTGGTGTTCCCATCAAGTTAGGTGGTTTAATTTCCAGTCGATTTATTGATCAAATTAATCGTTTGCCTTTTGCAAAAGGTAATTCCATGTTGAGATCAATATTTGATAATTATTTATTTAAAAGTGATGCAAACTCTAAAGAACGCCATGAGTTAGTGATTGTTGTGACTCCAAAATTGGTAGAGTCTTAATAACGTAATTAATTTAAAATATCGGAAAAACAAAGTTTAAAACCACGAATTGACTCAAGTAAACACTAATTTGTATTGGGATTATAAATTATATTAGTGAAATTAGTGTTTATTAGTGGTTCAAAAAAATTTATTACTTTGTCCAAAGGGCATCATGTTCCCAATCTTAATTGATCAAGTGTAAAGCCGTGACTATAAACATAGAAGATTTATTATACAAAAAGCTGGAAAGTCCGTCAGGGCAAGAATACATTCTTGCGTTGGATTATGTCTCAGAAGAGGCAAAAACTCCTGATTCAGTGATTATTAAAGCAGGTACCGATGGACATGCCAGTATATGGATGGAAGAGTCTGTATTGTCACCGTTGCATGAGCAATACCCAGGCATTCCTGTGTTTGGTTTATGGCAAGTATTGATTGAAAATAATGACATTGATGACGCAGTTTCTTTGCAGATTATGTATGCCGAAAATGCATCCAATGGGCATTATGTACTCATAGAATATGGCGTTATACACGAAACAGGAAAATACATTAATGGTTTTTTCCCACAACGTGCAGATTTACACATTGAAGATGCCATGCATATTGAGTTTGAGCAAGAAGTATGGGATTTACCTGCACAAGAAGCTTTGTTGTTACTGCAAATTCGCAAACAGCAAGTTCAGAAAAAACAACGCTTCATGGCAATAACTGGAGGGGTTTGTTTAATTATTGTTGCGCTTGCATTTAGTGTGGATTTTATTTTTTCAACCTGGCATAAAAAACGGGTTGAATTATTTAATGATAAAAAAGATCAATTGGGTCAATTACATCAAAATATTTCATTGTTGCGAGTTTCTCATATTGATCAGTGGCCGAAACAAGCAGGGTATCTTGAGCCATTAATTTATATGCACAAAATTTATCCCAATTTTTCAATGTTGCAAACAAATTTTGACAACAATGTTCAGACGGCTGTATTAAAAGGTTTGGCCAATCAAGACCCAATTCAGCTTTATCCTTGGTTGAAGGATTCGGAGCAACTTCAAGATGGTAGTTGGCAAGTTAAATGGCAACCACCGCTTAATTTATCTTCATCAGGACGTGGCAATGAGAAATAAGGGTTTGAGTAATGCTATTGGGTCGCAATATGTGATTTTTATGGGCATTATTTGTTTGCTTGCGACCTTGGCTAGTGGTGCATTAGTCATTAAAAGAGATCTTGATCGTCGTTCATCATTAAATTTCACCCTATTAGAGCGTGACATCAGTGATGCCAGTCAAGCAATTAATCGATTAAATACATCAACTAAATTGAGCAAGCTGTTTGATAACTGGTCTGTTGCTAAAGAAGTTGCAAGACAAAGTGGCTCGACTTTAGTCATGATGAATGAAACAGGCTTTAAAAAATACACGGGTTCAGCGCAATCCTGGTTGGGGGCTATTAGGGGAAGTACACAACAAGTGTTGACAACCGCATGGATAATGCAAAAAAAAATTCCTGTGTACTATAATTCTATTGTTGTTGACAATGGTAATGCCGTGTTGTCATTTTCTTTGTTGGGAAAGCGGATTTAGTTCGCATAATTAAAAGGTTTACGCATGACAATTAAACAATCTTTGATTTTATTGATGTCTTTGGTTTTTGCCCATTTTGCCTGGGCAGAGGGTGCTGATGATATTATTCAAGACCATTTACAAAGCCAGAATGAAATTAATCAACTCAAACATCAATTGGAAGTGACTAAAATCAGAAATGAAATTGCCAAACTTGAAAAAGAAATGGGTGTTTCTACTTCACGAAAACCACGTGAAAAAAGTCAACAGGCAAAGTTGATGCCACCAGGCACTACCATGGAAAGTATAAAAGGTCTGTTATTGAAGCAAAAACAACAATATCAGGAAAGCTCTAAACCTGAGCCAGTCAGTTCTGTGTATGTAGAGCCTCCAAAGTTAACTGCCATTCATGGTTTAAATGCAATTTTTAGGACAAAATCAGGTCGTGTCATTACCGCTCATAGAAATACTCGTTTACCAACGGGGCATCAGGTAACCTCTATTAAGCCGACAGGTGTGGTTCTACAACGCAATAAATCACATATTCATATGCCATTACATTGGGATTGATATGGATTTCAATAAATTATGGCAAAAAAAACAGGCCGATGCTGATGAGGTAGAAGAAAAAGTTGATTCTACCAACAATAAAGTTGTACATAAAAAAAGTGTTGAACAAGAGGCTCTGAATACCGTTTGTAATGAGCTGTTTCAGGTATTAATTGATCTTAAAATCATCAATTCATCTGCTGCAACCAGTGCGCCAAGACCAAAAAAACAAGCAGATATTTTTGATATGTTACAACATATGGGTGTAACACTTCAGGAAATTTCCCATGCTTTCAGCGTTTATCTTAAAATTCCATTGTATGAAATTACCAAATTTGATGAACCAGAACTCATTGGCAAAGATTGGGTTTTATGTCAGCAAACCGTTTTTCTAATCAATCCATTGGGTAACAGCATCAATGATTTGATGCAGGGAAAGATTAAGGGGGAAAATGGTAAACCACTTAAAATCAAACAATTTGGTGTTATTCAGCTAGAAAAATTTGAAGAACTGAGTGAAACAGGTACGGTTCAGTCATATGTTGAAAAAGACAATAAAAAGACGGAACAGTTACATGAGTCGGAAACTTTATTGGCAGAAATAATGGAAGATGCCATTGAAAGACGTTGTTCCGATATTCACATAGAGCCAGGTGATGAAGAAGGTTTTGTTAGAATGCGAGTTCACGGACATTTGATTACTCGCATGACATTAAGTATGGGGCGAGTTTATGATTCTCTTGCCAATGTGTTGTTGACTAGGTCAAGAAATGATCCAGGAGCCTATATTTCACCCAAAGATGGTCAGTTTCATTGGGATTTACACAATCGCCGTATCAGTATTCGTTTGAACATGGTGCCAACCACTATTCAAGGTAGTATTTTTCCAAAATTTACCCTTAGATTATTGGGTTTGGAATTGAATTTGTCGGAATTGCATAAATTAAAGTTGTCAGATTCACATGTGGAACAATTTCAAGGTATTAGCCGCCGTCCCAATGGTTTGTTTTTGGTGACAGGTCCTACGGGTAGTGGTAAAACGACCACTCTATACTCGATTATGCGTCATACTTACAAGCTTAATTCAGATAAGTCGTTTTACACACTTGAAGACCCTGTTGAAATACCCATTGCAGGATTCAACCAAATTGAAGTCAATCCAGCGGCAAATATGACCTTTGCGGCAGGGTTAAGGGCGTTGTTGCGTGCTGATCCTGACGTGATTATGGTGGGTGAGATTCGTGATGCTGAAACGGCAGAGTTGGCTGTCCGTGCTAGCTTGACAGGACATATAGTGCTGTCTACATTGCACTCGAACTTTGCCATGGGTACTATTCCTCGATTACTCGATATGGGAATTGACCAAAGTTTATTATCAGATGCATTGATCGGTATTTCAGCGCAACGGATGGTTTCAAAGCTCTGTTCTTTTTGTTCTAAACGTGTACCTGCCGATGATTTAGAAGATCAGTTAAAACCTTATCTACATTTGCGAAATTGTCCAGAGCCTACAGACTTATTAAGAGTGGCTAATCCTGAAGGATGTTTTGCTTGTAGTTCGGGTTATTCAGGTCGTCGTATTGTTAATGAAATTGTCCCTGTTAATCGTGAGTTGGCATCTATGATTAGTCGTAAAGCTTCCATGGGCGAACTGCATGAATTTCAGAACATGAAGCAATATAATAATTTGTGGGAAGACGGTATTCGGCTGGTTAGGGATGGCGAAACAACTTTAGAACAAATTGAAGCCTTGTTGGGCGCGCCACCTGAAGAGGGTTGATTGATAAATAAACTATTTTTATATCCTCATGAATATTTGAACTATA
>JABHHM010000265.1 GCA_018671575.1 Methylococcales bacterium
CAAAGTAGCTCATAAAGGCAATGTGTACGATGGCATGCATGACGGTATTATAGAGCAGCGACAGTGGGATCAAGTGCAAAGCATCTTTAAACAAAATGACCGAGGCCGAAGTAATAACACCAAAATGAACACACCAGCTTTACTGACAGGGCTGCTGTACACCAAAGACGGTCATGCTATGTCGCCAACGCACACGAGAAAGAATGGCAAGCAGTACCGCTACTACACCACAGCAAAAGCCATCAAGCATGGCTATGGTGAGTGTGATTTGCGGCAAATTCCTGCGGGTGAGATTGAGGAAATTGCGATTAATCAAATTCATGAAATATTGAAAACACCTGAAGTGATTATGGGTACTGTCAAAGCGGCTGACGGTGATGTGAGCGAAGGAGATGTGGTTGCCGCTGTTAGTCGGCTAGAACCTGTATGGCAGCAGTTGTTTCCAACAGAGCAGGCTAGGGTGCTTTCATTGTTATTAACAAAAGTAATTGTTGATGTGGATGGCATTGATTTTTACATCAGGCTTAACGGACTGGCAAGCTTAGCAATTGAAGTCGAAGATCAAATTATTGAACCTGCCGCCAATGATGACGATAAAACCTACCATGTCCACGTGCCAGTAATCCTGAAGCGCCGTGATGGGCGGAAGAGGGTGGTTGTACCTGATGATGAAGAATTTTTACCTGCACAAAAGCCAAAACCACTGACTGGTCTACAAAAGGCATTGATACAAGCGTACCGTTGGCAGGGGTGGTTGGATGAGGGTAAGTATAGATCAACTGCGGCTATTGCTAAAAAGGAGAAAATTGATCCGAGCTATGTGCAACGGATTCTGAAATATGCACAACTGGCACCGAGTTTGGTTGAAGCGATATTGCATGATCAGGTGGCTGATGGTTTGGCTGCTCGTAATTTGAGTGGGAATATTCCTGTTGTTTGGGAGGAGCAGCAATTGTTGTGATTAAATTGGTTGTGAAAAAGGCGTATGAGAAATTTGATATTTACTTGATGATATGGTGCCAATAGAAAAATCATGCGAAAATTTCGCATGAAAAACTAAATTTTGACAGTTTTAAGTGGCAAAAATATTGCCGGAGATTATTTCAGACACCGATTTCTGCTTAAATTAGTAATTCGCCAGTCACAGGTTAAGTGCTTTCGGGTAGATCTAGTTCAAAATAGCCAGCTACTTGATTGCCGCCTGAGGTTTTGGCGTGCTTTAGAGCCGTATTAGCTTCTAGTAAAACATCCGTGCCATTGTATTTTCTGCCAGATACACCCACAGAAACAGTAATTCCACCTAGCTTTATTGATTTTTTGGATAGCGTTAACTTTTTTCTTCCAATATTTGCGCAAAGAGTCGTCCCGACTTTTAGGGTATTTTGATAGCTAGTGCGAGGCAATAAGATGACGAATTGATCCTTCTCGTAGCGAGCAACAACATCTTGTCCTTTAACAGAATCAGTCAATAATTTTGCTACAAATTTAAGAATCTTATCCCCTGCTATGGAGTGATAGGTTTTATTAATATGGGAAAAATGATCGATATCTATTATTAACAGGCCAAATAGCTCGTCTGCTTCTGCAAAATCTTCCAATGCATGTACATAGTGTTTGTGAAAAGTATGTTGGCTCATTAACCCGGTGAGTTTGTCTATTGGCTCAGCGGCAGTTACATCAGGATCCTCTTTTTGAATATCAACAATATCTTGCACCTTTTTTAATGATGTCGTCATTTCTAAATTAGATGCTTTTAGGGTAGTGGTTTCTGATATGAGATTTATGATTAATTCAGATAACCTCTGAGCTTCGGGTTGAGCGCTTAATTCTTGTTCTACATTTGCTAAAAAATCAGTGTAGTGTTCCGCTCCTTGGTACATTTTGTCCATATTATGATTCAAAACCTTAATAACGTGCCGAATATTTTGCTCGGTGTGTTCGAGTGCTTCTGAGTTTTGGTTGGCTACAAATTGTACATAAAGGTCATTATTAACCTTGTTTGTGAAGGCATTAGCTTGAGTTTTAATTTTATCAATTTTTTTATTTAATGCAGGTGTTCGATTTAAGGAATACTCATACCACACAGCATAATTTTCGGGTGTGGTAGGTATATTGAACCGTCCCATGAGAGGTAAAATTTTCTTCAGGCGTTGTATAGAAACCTTATGAAAGTCAATGTCTGTTGTCATGGTTTGTGAACTGTCTATTTAATACTGTCTGAGGGTGGTTAAAAGTATAAGTATCTACTTTTAAAACAGTAAGTTACCTTGGTATCTGAACGTGATTTTTACTTCTATAATAGTATACTACACGAATGGAATATTTGTAATTTAGATGTTTCATTGATATCAACTCTTGTTGGATCAATGCCGTCACTGTCATAACTTACCTTAGCATTACTTAGTAATTCCGTTTTGGATTTTATATAAAGTATAGCTGTATGGTCAGCTTGGTATGATTAAAAATTCACCCTGCAACTGAAAAAAGCAGGCTTTAAGGTTAAAGTTCAAACCGTTAGGGCACGTAATGGTAAAGGTAGTCGTCATACTATTTATCTGGCCAGGAAAAGATAGCACGTTAGTAAGTAATAATGGTAATGACGGCGGCCAGGCTTACAGAGTGTCTCCAAATGCAACTTAGTGACGGCCGCCTAATCTTGCTGGCAGGCCGCAAAACGCCCAAAGGAGACGGTCAATTTTCAGGGAAACACCTTCTACCAACAGGAGAGATTAGGCTGTTAGCTATCAAAAGGGTCTAGCCATTTATGCGGTTAAATTCCTCTATTGCGGTCATTCACACCTAAACACATATTTTATGCCATCTCATCAAAAGCAGACGTTTAAAGTGCAAATACCAAATGCTTGCATACCTTTTATAAAATATTTCGAAAGCAGACAATCAAGCTGCGTTATCGAATGTCTCGAAATCCCTCTTAGTTGTCATCCAGCTCATCTTGTCGACAGGCAGGTTTTGCAACTAAGCGGACGAACATTTAATTTTAGAGGTAGAAAGTTCTATGCGCATAGCAGACATTCAGTAGGTGTGCTTTGAAAGACTAAAAAACACAAAGCAGTCATCCAAAGATGGTGAAATATTTCTTTGAAAAAATTTCGAGCTTAAGGGATTTAGTTAATTTTTCTCTTAAGCAGACGGTCAGGCCTTCGTATTTAAATTGATAAAAATTTTTGGTTAGAGGCTCATTTTGCTGGCTCGGCTATTACCCAATCTACTCTAACGCACTTCAAGTTATTGAATTATGAACTCAATCAGATTTAGTATTTACCTTTTTGCATGAACCAATATAATTCACGCTATAATTCATTTTATTTACAATGAATTGAAAGTCGTTGTTTGAAGTTGACACTTTAAACGTATACCAAGAATTTTGATATTTATCAAAACCATCCCCTGTATAATCATATTGCAAAATCATTTCTGCGTTATTGCCTGAATTAACAAAATGCAATGCGCTTTCAGCATATCTTATGAAATATGTATAATCATCACTTTTTTGAACTTTCCCGTTTTGTATTCCAAAGTCTTTTGATTCTTGATCATCTATGCCTGTTAATATCTCCACTTCACATCGATAGTTACCATGGACCATAGAATAAGCATTATGAGCAAAACTCATAAATATTAATACCTGCAAAATTCTTTTCATTTTATTTTCTTAACCAATTTCATATATACTTTAATATCGTCATGTTGGAAAAGTGGTGATTGTGCCACTCCTAACGAACGCCTCGATTATAAATTTCAATAAAAGTTATCTAATTTAATCTATTTTAAGCCTTTTTTTGTTTAGTCGATTAAGTATGTCTTCATATGTGATTTTATGTTTTTCCACCAATTCAGAAATCTCTTTGAGAGTATATATTTCTATAGAATGTTCTATAGCAAGCTCTTTAGCTTTAGCGGAAATACTCTTAGCATTCGTTGCAAAGAGCAATTGATCGTAATTTTTATTTTGTGCATTACTATATCGCTTTTGTGACGTGAAAACTTCTAAGACTTCCATATATCTTTGATATTTAGCAGCCTTAGTATGCTTACATTGAATCAACCACCCATTGTTACCTTTGATTAAAGCAATGTCTGCACCAAAATCAGGTCCATCATTAGTTAACCAACAACTATCTACATCAAATTCTTTCGAAAATAATTCGGCGCAAAGAGCCTCAAAATGTTTCCATGAAAGTGAATGTACATCTTTAATCGTAATTTGATGTGTTGATGGGTGTTGATTGGTATCGATTCCACTTGGAAATGGTATAACTTGCTCAGGCGTTACTACTGCATCTTTTAGCTGTGTTTTCTTAGATAATAATCGATGAAGATTTACATCAAATGACTCTATTTCACCTGATGGGTGATGTAAGATCGGAATAAATACATTTACATCTTTCGTTTGACCAATACGATAAACGCGATCTGTTGCCTGAGCTTCTTTGGCAGGGTTCCAGTGCCGTTCATAGTGAATAACATTATTTGCACCAACAACCGTCAAACCGACGCCAGCAGCAACAGGTGACATGATAATAAGATTGAAGCCTTTTTTTGACTCAAAATCTACAATCATGCTTTTTCGAGTAGGAACGCTAGCTTTTTTAGCAACAGCTTTGGCATCGCCATTAATAATCGAGAGTGGCCCAAGATTGTATAGTTGACCTAAAGCAATACTGAGGAAGGATTGCAGGCGTTTATTGACCATGAATATAATACATTTTTCTTGTTTTTTTTGTATTTTGTCTAGAGTTTTCAAAAGACTGGACATTTTACCTGACTCTAGCATCAATGTTTTGAGTGCTTTTTTGGGCTTTACTGCCAGTAATTGACCGCCATCTGCAAGCTGGGGATGAAGAGATACATCCCTTAATCTAAATAAAGTAGCAAATACCTGGTTATTGTCACTTGTATCATGTGTATTAATCGCTGCATCATAGCGATCTAATTGCTGTGATTTCATGATAGACATTAAGGTGTCGTCATAAGTCCAATCAGAAGAATCCATGCCGACAAATATCTGTTTTTTTGGCAAACCAACCAGGCTATCTTCTTTCTCACGCCTCAGCATCAAAGCGCCAACTTTAGTCCTCAGTGCACGACCTGTTTGAGCTCTTACTTCATCGACCTCATCCCCTGCTGCTTGACGAATAGGTGATATGTAGTTTTGTCGAAATTCTTGATAACTACCTATGTATCCGGGGCATGCAGTATCAAACAAACACCAAAAATCAGATAGACTGTTTTCAACGGGGGTGCCCGTAGCAACTAATTTAAAATCAGCTTTTAACCCTTTCGCTGCACGTGACTTTAATGCGTTAGGGTTCTTAATATTTTGTGCCTCATCAAAAATGATTAAGCCCCAATCAATTCTACAGAGTGAAAATTGATAATCGCGTAATACATCATAGGTCGTAATGACGAGTCGTTTGTCCAAGTCTAATCGTTCATCATAAAAGTCCTTACCTACCTTTAGTGAATATTGAATTTCAGCATGTGCATTCTCATCAATCACCTGCTTTGTTTCAACACCGCCAACACGAAATTTTGGTAAATCAGCATCCGACTGTAAGATGATTTTGTCTCTAAAAGGCGATTTTTTGAATGCTTTTTCGACTTCATCTGACCAGGTTTGTAATAAGCTAAGAGGTGCTATAACAAGACAGGGTTTGAGTGTTTTTTGTTCTTTTGTGTGAATTTTATACAGTTGTTCAGCTGCTGCTAGCGACATGAACGTTTTCCCCAGCCCCATATCATCTGCGAATAAGGCGCCACTTTTCGGTTCCGCTGCAGTCGCTAAGCCTGTAATCCAACGAATACCAATATCTTGATGCGGTAAGACCGTTTCAAATGCGATATTGGATAAATCTAATTCCTTTTTTGGAAGTAATATTTCTTTAATTGTTTCATCGATCTCTTTAGCTGTATTATCCAACCGTTCATCATTTAACGCGACATCTACCACAATTGTTTCTGTTTCTTCTTCAGGCTCTATATCATCGCTAGTTTCATCAGGTATTCTGTCTTGAAGTTTTCTTTTGACTTTATCAATAGCTTCTGTAACGGCATCGCGATCACTAATATCATATGTTTTATCATTGAATGTAAATTCTTCAGCACCCGTTTTTTCAGCATCATTTAGCTGTTGTTTAAATTGGCCAAAATCTTCTTCATCTTTAATATAACTGCTGATTTTTGAAATGGGTAAGATCGATTCAATATTGCCCTTTTCTCCAAACCAATTGATTCCTGATTCATCAGTTTCTCCGAAATACGCATGTTTAAATGCAGTTGCCCCCTGTACCCGAACAGAAAAACCAATATCTAAATCCACTAAAGTCGAATCAATAAAGGCCGTAGGATTTTTTAAAAAAGAGGCTACCTTTTCTTTTGGAATGACACGGTTTTTGAGAATTTCATGAACAGCTTGCAATTTTTCTTCAGTAAACAAAATAATTTCTTTATCAACTCTTAGTGCTCGAGTGTCATTTGAGCGAAGTTGACCAAGCACACTTTGCATTTTCTCATGGCTCGCATCTTGCTCCACAAAAGGTGTTGTGATGAGATTGCCTTGCGCGTCAAATTCAGATTCTATGGAAATTGTATTAGGTATTTTAATATTCAACTGTTCAAAATGTGATAAATTTATACTCGCGCCAGACTTCTTTGCCTCTTGTAATTCATAGATGACTGCATAATTGTCATATTCTGATTTTTCAGAATTATGATGTTGCTCAATAGCATGGAAAATACGGTACTGATATGGCGTTAGTAAAAACTGTATCTCTTCAGAAAATTTTAGTATGGGACCTTCATACTGATAAGCACTGGTAAAACGTTTTCCAGTGTTCACTTTTAAATCAATAACAAAATTGCTTTTACCAGCAGCACTTTTAATTTCAGTTTGTATATCGCCTGACCACTGCTCTGGTAGCGATAGCAAATCGCGAGTTACTTTATCCAGATTGACTACAGTCTGAGATGGAACAACAAAACCATTCGGGATCGCTTCAGCCAGGCCTTCTTCAATTAACATATTCAACGTCACATGTTGTTGTGTCAACCAAAGCCCGGCATCACCTTGCTTAATTTTTCGAGTCAATTTTTCTGGTACGTAATAATTTAACCCTTCAATATCTGCCTTCCACTGATAACATTGACTTTTATCTTCATCTTTAAAAAGTCGATTAAATAATTGATCAAACGCCATAACTTACTCCATAGGAACGTTTGTATTTCAAGTAATCCCGTTCTGACAAAACATCTCTAGGGTGAATATTCACACCAATTTTATTAAGTGTTGATATAGCTTGATGCTGCCAAAGATAGTTATGTCCTCTATGTGTAATACTTTCAATATGCGGTGTCCCTTTTATCGCCATTTTTTCGCTTAATCCTAAGGTTAAATCTCTGTAGGAAACTCTTTTGACTTTATATCTGAATACAACTGCTGAATCATCAAGTTTTGGATATATCCAGAGTTTACATTCATGGGTGCCCTCAATAAGGTGTTTCCCATCAATCAGTTGAACATGAACAATGGAACGATTGGCATCAGAAACACGTGAAAATTCAGGTAAATGCTCTGATTTATAGTTTTTCTTTAAGTACCTTTCTGCGCTAGCAGTCAAATAAAGGCGCGTACCGGTAATGAAATCTTTATTTAGAAGGCCTTCTAGAAAACTTTTTCGAGCCGGGAACATACGGTTGAGTTCTTCATTATTATGCTGTTTTGCAAAATTATCTAATGCTTCTAGAAATAATCGGAGGTCTAATCGAGATAGCCAAGCATGAACCTTTTGTTTTAAACAATTATCAATATGCGCCCACCACTTCTGATATTTAGGGTGTGTGACCGGTACTCGTGGATCACCCGCAATCGCCAAAATGGTGTTTAACCAACTATCTGCAATACCTGTTTCAGGTGCGCGGTTGATGAGAACTTGTAATGCTTTATGTCCTAATAGAAATTGTTCATCAAATTGTGATTCAAATGTGGCCTTACCTTGTAATTCAACTAACAAATCATGCGGTTCGTTAATAGGTATTACTTTCAATTGTTCAAGGAAATATGCCTGTTTTGCCATCGTCACAAAGCGACCAGAAAAATATTTTTCTAAATCTAACTGACGTAGTTGGTTATTAAATTCGCGGGTATGTTGAACACATTGGCCGGCAATCCATTGTGGCCCATCATCACTCAAAATGCCGTGGTGATATGGTTCAAGTAATCCTTTTTGCTTCATCACGGATATTAACCACTCCGCAATATCGGTTCGATCTTCTAATTGATCATACCAAGTCAAATAATATTGATAGACGTTTTGTATAAACAACGTACTGTGGTTGGGCCTTAGCTGCCGGATTTTTTCGAAAACAGCTTTAGTAAATCTTATAATCGGTTTTTCAATGGTCTGTAATACTATCGCTAACGCTCGAACTTTAATGGGTTTATCAAGATTTTCAATCAGGTCTTGGCGATTATGTATAGCAGAATAGAGCGAGACAAAGGTTTTATTGAATTTGTCACTGGTTGTGCCTGCTCGTCTTTCCAGTTGTTTCAATTGCGCCGTTAATTCATCGGTTGTTTGTATACACGACCCGAAAGGATTAGCTGGCAAATGAAAAGCCAGCTCTTTAATATCCATTTTCATTGTTTAACAATGACCTCTAACTGTGCAATTGAAGGCCGTTTAACCGTAAAACGAATGTCTATTCGGCGATTTGCCGCTCTTTGTTTTGGTGTATCTTCTACTAACTGAATTCGACGTGAGGCCGCATAACCGCTCACTGAAAAGAGGTTTTGATCAAACGCATTTTGCATGCTGGCAAAACTCGGCGTTACGGACAGCTCATCACTCCAAAATTCCCAAAGTGAGATTGCCCTATAAGCGGATAGTCCCCAATTTCCTTTAATTCGTTTTGAAAACCTACTATCTGTGTGACCTTCAATAAAAACTGTATCCAAGTACTCAAAACGCTTCAAACTACTTTCAACCTCATTAAAAGGCTTGTTAATCGTTTGATGTAATACTTTGCCAATCACTCTGAGTCCATGACGCAATGATTCATCCTTCGGAATATCAAATTTATTTGAAGCAAAGCTCAAAGTGGTTTCAGGAATTCGTAAAACAGTATCGTTATCCGCAATAACAACCACAATATTTTGCTTTGCTAACTCTGTTTTAATGTCATGCAAAATATCTTTTCTAGCCTTTTCAGCATTTTGTAATTGTTGAATATCCTGCTCTATTTTCTTTTGTGTTTCTGTCAGTTCAATAATTAATGCAACGGCTGCTAAGATAAATACAACGAGTAAAGCTGACATTAGATCTGAAAAAGAGATCCAATAAGGGTTTTCTTCATCAACTCGGATATTACTCTGTCTATTGAGTGACTTCATGTTAACGTCCTAACTTGACTTCAATGTCATCAACGACAGTAGCGAGTGTTTTTGCAGCAGCATTCATTGTCTCTGCATAACTTGTCGTGCTATTTGCCCAAACATTGAGATGATTTTCAGTTTGTGCATTGGCCCGTTTTGCATAATCTGTGAGTAAGTTAGCCATTTGATCAGATAATTCACCCACGTGCCCTTTGAGCTCATTTAAAAATGTATGCTGATGGCTTCGCATTGTTTCAAAAGAGGTATCCGCAGATAAAATTAGCGATTGCATTTTCTCGATTGCCTCAACAAATTTCTCATGATTTTGTACCATCTGCTCGCGCTGTTTTTCCATTAGTTCACTCGCAGCTTGGTTTTGTCTCGCCAAATCAGAAGTACTTTCAACGGCAGTTTTAACCGCGCCGGATAAATTATTCCCGGCATCCCGAATGTGTGAACCAAATACTTTCATTTCTTGGCTTGCAGTGTTTAATTCTGTAGAACTGGCTTGTAAACTAGCGCTTGCTTGAGCACTTGCTTTGACTGAATTCTCAACCCCCATTTGTAATGCATTACCTTGTTCAATCAATTTTTGTGATGCTTCAAATTGTGCTTCTAAACCATCATCAATACGTTGCAATAAAGCGGACGTGCTATTAGTAATGGCATCAGATTGCTCTTTAAATTGATCTTGGCGTTGTTGGTCTCGTTCCAGTGCAGCTTTGTCACGTGATTGGAAGTTCTCACTCATGCCTTCTAATTGTTGGCTAACAAAATCTGTTAAGACTTTATGCTGTTCGTTACTGTGATCTACGAGTTGGTTCACCTGCTCAGACATGGTGATGATCAGTTGTTTTTCACGCTCAGCAGAATCACCTTGTGTCTGTTGTAAATTACTTAAAAAGCCATCCATGGAATCATTTAATCGTCCTAATGCATTACTGACATTTTGTGACGCTACATCCATTGCTTCACGTTGATTGCTACCTAACTCACCGAATCGTGAGAGAAAATTTTCAACCAAATTCTCTAATGCCTTTTGGTTTCCATCCGAGGTTTCATCCACCAACTTATTAATTGCTGGAGCCATGATTTTCTCTAAACTCGTTTCCAATCCTATTTGTATTCCTTTTGTGGCTTCTAAGAGCGACTCCTGCATTTTTTCACCAATTCTTTCGGCTAAACCTTGCAGGCTTTCGCGAGACTCTCGACCATCATCAGCGATGCGTTGTAACTGTTCTTCGGCGCTTAAACGCGGAAATAACTTATCTATTATTGTCTGTAATTGATGAATATTTTTTCTAACAGATTGCTCCATCCATTTTTCAAGAAAATTGAATACAACACTCAGAAAAACCCCCCAAACTGACGTCATAAAAGCAATTTTTGCACCAGAGATGACATGAGCAAGCCCCGTCTTCATCTCAGTAACGGCAACATCATTGCCAATGTTCAGTTCCGATAAACCCAGCTGTAAACCCACAAACGTGCCAATGACACCGCATGCCGTAAGAAACCCCGGAACGGCTGCAATCATCCGACTTTCAGTGATACCACCCGCTAAAGTTGAACTATTGAAAAAGTGATGCGCATCAAGGGTGTTTTTAAGAATGGGGTGGCCGTTCTCATTGACCTCAATTAAGCTTTCGTCAAACTCTTTCCAAAGATGCCCTCCGTGGCTAGTAGTACTATCAGCTTTATTAAATAACGTTTCTCGGTATTCAATTACGTTGTCTGAGGTTTGATTGTTTAAGAGTTTCTTGAGCCAACCAATACGAAATTTTGATTTCAAAAATGCATAAAATGAAATCAATAAAAAAATTGAAAACAAGAAGACCAAAACGACTACAAAATAGGCGCTAAGTTGCTCTGCTGTCTCTGGAAAATTCAGGTCACTAATGGCACTAAGGTTTGGAAGTAAACCACTTAAATTTATATTTTCCGACATGGTGAAATCCTTTCTATATTACCATTATTTTCAGAGTATGAGGGTATTTTTCAAGGTCGTATAAGGTGCTGTAAGCATGTCAGCTATATTGAAAGGTTAAGGCGACCCACAGTAAATATGATTAACTGTATTCCATGTATTAATAAAAAGCATTCTTATTTTTTAATTTGTTGACATAATACACCGTGATGCTGGCATACCCTAATTATGCCTACATCCAAAGTGTTTAGGATCTTTTATTAGTGTACAGTTCGACTCTATCTAAAAACTGCAACAATCGAGACACAATGACCAAACACCAAACAACCTAGCCGCCTACATCTGGTCACTTTGTTTACATAATAAGCGAGCTACTAGGAAGTGTTTATATCCTGAACACCTCTATTTATTGATCGAATTTGAGGAAACAAGTGCATGTCAATTATTAAGATAGTTTTGCGGGGATGGCTTATATTTGCATTTTTTGGCGTGTCAAGTAGTTATTGTCAGGCCGACTTACAAGACCAATTCCTTTCTGTACGATGTTCGTCCGAACTACAATGGATAGAATTTTCGCTCAAAAACATACGACAAGGCTATAATACGGCCACACCAAATATACAGTCTGGGCTATTTTTGGATGATGAGATCAACGGAAGCTGTAATTTTGGAGACCACAATATTGAGTGGAGTGCAAAAGCAATAAAAAATCAGGCAGAATATATGTGTGGTGCAGCGGATATGGGATACAGGATCAGCGTATCTATAGGAGGCAAGCTAGTGTTGTCTTCTGTTACATTAGCCGATTCACTTTGGTGTAGTAGAGGGGTCTCATCTGTAGAATTAAATGGATACTACAGGTGCGATCTGCGAAAACCTGGAGGGTGTATTGAGATGCATCTCTCGCCTGTTAAAGAAGATGTATTTATCGATTACAACGGTCCAATTGATATGGAGTGGTTAGACAAATATCTTTGTACTGATAAATGTTCAAAATATGTTTACGTTAGCAATGTTGCGCTTGAAATCAAGCCATTAAAAGAGTAGATAGGAAAATATGAAGTTTTCTTCAATAAGCGATCGGTAAAATACAGGCCGAGTCAAAAAACCATTTGGCGCATTAATCCGCCTAGCTCAACATGCCAAGGCAAAAGCGCTTCAATATCTTCAACAGATTCTGCCAATGGCAAATTATCCAACACATGTTGCATATACATCATTATGTACAAACTAATGACCGCAATTAGGGCGTAAGCTCCTATTTGTCATCTAAAAGGCCTCATATAAAGCTTCATACCATTGAAAATCAGGTGCTAATTAATTTCACATATTCCGGAAAAATATAAATTTTCCAAATTGAATGACTGGTCAGAGGTGATATGGACTGGAATTGGGCACAAATTCTTACTAAACATCAGTATTTTTAATAAATCTCCGTTTTTACACTGCCTGGGTTTGTACCAGCCAAAACATACACCCTAATAATTGTCTGCATTTGAGTGTTTTTGCTATCCCACTTTGCATTTTTCATGCAATGGCTCCTTAGAGACAAAACCCGCCATATCAATACAACCCTCGACAGGCGGGAAATGGTTTTTCTCGGCCGTTCGATTAAAGCTATCAAATGTAATGTTTTTTAGCTGGATGATTCAATACCACTGGTGGTGCAGTAGCGTGAGAACGGGTGGATGATCGGATGAGAATCCGCAAACAGTGACGCTGACGCCATGCTTTTTGGAATAGGCTGTGGCGGCAAAGGGGTTAATTTCACCGTTTTTTCACATTCAGCGCAACCATATTTAATACGAATATGGCGTTTAACCTGCACAATTGCTGGAATAATTTCTAATTGCTCAGATATAACTCGACCAATTTCATGAAGTGGATGCCCATCTGTAGAGCAAACCCGTTCATCTGATGGTAAATCATGAATGACTTCAATTCGTTCTAAATGCTCAGGTAATGGCTGCCGACCTGTTTTGTTACCTTTCTTTGCTCGTTGGTACTCTGTAGCCGTTGCAACTTCTTCTTCAGTTTCATCGGTATCATCTTCAAGCTCTGGTAACTCACCATTCTCAAATAAATCCATCTGGTGGTATTCAGATTTTTCACTGCTACGGCCAAATTTTTCAGCAATATTGAGGCGAAGCTGTTCCTCAAGTACCTTGATTTTTGCATCCCTGTTTTGCAGCTGAGTTGTTTTGTCATCTAGTAATTTTTTCAGCAAACCAGGGTCATTTGGTAATGATTTAACATCCTTATTCATGGCGATATTTTCTTACATTACCGTGTCGAATTCAAATGATTTATGACGTTTTATTTGCTCTATATCTACGCCATCAAGCAGCCAGAGTAATGACTCATGAGAAATATTGATTTGTTCTTGGTTAAACTGCTTTGGCCACTTGAACACATCTTGCTCTAGCCGTTTGTAGCATAGACAAAAGCCATTTCGATCCCAGTGTAATATTTTGGTTTTGTCTCGTTGGCGATTGCAGAATACAAATAAATTATTGGCAAATGGGTTTAGTCCCATTGCTTCTTCAGCAATAATAGCCAAACCATCAATCTGCTTTCTCATATCGACAGGGTGCTGGTATAAATAAACAGTAAGCTGATGATCATTCAATATCATGACAGGCAATTAACTTGGTCAATAATCTGCTTGATGGAGTGATCTGATACCGGTGCCATTTCAAGGCAAATACCATTGGTGAATATCAGCCTTATCGGGGCTTGCTGAGCGGATGGTGAAACGGTTAATTTTGCAAATTGATTAGACTTGAGTGCTGGGGTTGAGGATTTTGTGCCTTGAAGTATGACTTCCAAGAGTACAGGTACTGCAGCTTTATTTGATTTGCTTCTGCATAGATTTTACCTGCGCACTTTTGTTCTTGCCATGCTGTTACGTGCTTTAACCAGTATGCTTGCTTCTTGGTAAGTGGTTTCATTTTGATCTCCTGTTGACTAGAGATAGTATGACCCCCCTGTGTCAGGGTGTGGTTTACTTGGCGCTTACGAAAAAACTTCTCATGGTTGGGTAATCCCCCCGAAAATTAACGGAGGTCTTAAGTAGAATTTTCCAGTAACATTTAATCAGGAGAATCTACATGAAAAAGTC
>JABHHM010000123.1 GCA_018671575.1 Methylococcales bacterium
GGCCCAACAAAACTCATATCTCCTTTAATAATTGAATAGAGTTGCGGCAACTCATCAAGACTAGAACGTCGAAGAAACTTTCCTACAGAAGACAGATATGCATCAGGATCTTGCATCAAATGTGTTGCTACCACAATAGTACCATCATGCATGGAACGAAACTTAGGCATTCTAAAAATCACATTATATCTTCCAATACGGTTGGACCAGTAAATAACAGGTCCTCTTGATGTAAAACGCACAAAAAATGCAATAATCAACATCGGAATCACCAAAAGAATAAGCAATATAAACCCCATTATTAGATCAAAAAGACGTTTCATTTATATCCTTCAAAGTCTTTTGAGCCTTAAAACCAAGAGATTCTAATTTAGCTGATGAATAATGTTCATCTCCAAATAGTTTATCTATTTTATATTTCATACGTGACCCCATCATAGCAATAATATCAAATAATTGCTTCGGAACACTCCATTTTGGAATTGACTTTCCTACTACACAGCATATAGCTTCATAGATATCATGTGCAGAGTAGGACTTGCCATCAGTTGCAATAAATATTTCTCCATTAGTCTTGTCATTATCGATAACGAATAAAAGAACACGAACCAAATCATCTACATGAATCATAGAACGAATATTTCCTGTTTCAGGTAGAGGAGGAAACCAACCTTTCTTAATTCCTGACAACATTAATCGCAAATTCCCTTTAACATTAGGGCCATATACCAAAGCAGGTCTCACAATTGAAATATGCATGTCAGACTGACGACCTATTTCTAGCAACTTAAGCTCTGCTTCTCGTTTAGTTTTACCATAAATACCTTCAGGGTCCCCTTGCTCTTCCCCTATGCACGACTTAACAACAGTCGAAGCTCCTGCTTTAACGCTACTAACAAACACAAACTGTTTTACCCCACTATGAACCGCAAGTTCAGCTAATTTCACTGTAGCATCTACATTAACTGCCTGGTATAAATGTTCAATTTTGTTCGCATCACGTAGATTATGCGCAAACCCCGCCAAATGGTAAATTTTTTCAATACCAGATAATGCATTATCTGGCACAGATTCCTTTTGCAAATCACAAACAATCGTATCATATGACTCTTGTTGATGACGTGACAACACCTTAATACCAGCTCCTGATTGTTTAAGGCAATTAACCAATCTCTGGCCTATAAATCCTGTACTACCTGTTACTAAAATCATAATCACAGCTAACCATTTTATTGAGTTGAAAGTTGAATCATCCAATCTTCTAAACGACTAATCAACATATTACGATCAAATTCTCTTTCTGACAATTCACGACCTCTATTACCCATCATTAGCCGTTCTTCGTCGGTCATTTCAATTAACCTACAAACGGCATCGGCAAGACACTGACCATTTCCTGCCTCGCAGACAATACCACAACCAGAATCAATAATAATTTTAGCCCCATCGCCATTCAACATAGCCAATATAGGCTTATCTGCCATTAAATATGCTTGTAGTTTTCCAGGTATAGTCATTGAAAAAATAGGCTCATCTTTCAAGCTCACGAGTAATGCATCCGCTTGCTGAAAAAATTCGGGCATTTTTTCCACTGGATGACGACCAGCTAAAGTAACTGAATCACTTAACCCTCTGCTAATAACATTATTTTCCAACCATTCGGACAATCGACCACTTCCTACAATAGTCCAATGAATACGTGAATCATTTTTTAATAATTCCATAGCATATAAAACGGACGAAAAATCCTGAGCTTCTCCTATATTACCCGCAAACATAACGTTAAATTGAGATTTCACAGGTTCATCTGCCAACAAAGCAGTTGGCACATATTGGAAAACAGATTCCGCCCAGCTAGGAAAATACTCAATACGATCATGCCCAGCGTACTTTTTGATATGTGGCAAAAAACTCTCAGACTGCCCCAAAACAAGATCACAACGTTTATAGATAAATGAAACCAGCCAACCAACAACACTAAGAATATACTTGGAACGAACCACTCCAATCGCTTTTAGAGTATCTGGCCAAAGGTCTAATGCCCAAAAAATCAGAGGAGCATTTTTAATTTTCCGCAAAAGAATGGCTGGTAATCCAACCGTAATAGGCGATGGTTCAAATGCAAATACGGAATCAAATTTGTATTTACGCAATTTATAAACACCAATAACCGATGCGGAAAGAGCAAAACTGATATAGTTTACAACCAGTTTAAGACCGCCTTTTCCACGTGTAATCATTGGAACACGTATTATATTCGCACCATCGTGCATATTGTAATTAGATGGATTTGCTAAAAAATCAGCATCAGCAATTCCTGTTGGATAGTTTGGAATGCCAGTTAATACAGTAACTTGATGCCCTCTATTAACCAAAACAGAAACCAAATCATTAATCCTAAAATTTTCAGGCCAATAATATTGCGTAACAACCAAAATATTCATAAATTAAAAAACTCAGTACTGTCTCCATACAACACGCTTAATGTAATCAGTGTAACTGTGAATTATCCTGACCACTTTATCTGATACATTTGACATACTGTAATCGTCAACTTGTTGTAATAATCTTTTTTCGCCACGAGACTGGCTATCCAAAATAGCCAATGCTTGTAGCACTCTGCTTAATTCCAACCCCACCATCATTACAACAGCTTCTTCCATGCCTTCAGGTCGTTCATGAGCCTCTCGAATATTGAGAGCTGGAAAATTAAGAATAGATGACTCCTCACTGATAGTTCCACTATCAGACAATACAGCCTTTGCAGATAGCTGGAGTTTATTGTAATCCAGAAAGCCTAATGGTTTCAAAAGACGAATATTTTTATGAAAAATCGCACCAGATGAATCAACTCTTTTTTGTGTTCTTGGATGTGTACTAACAATCACAGGTAGATTATATATTTCTGCAATTTGGTTAAGTACATTGACTAATTTTCCAAAATTTTTGTCTGACTCAATATTTTCTTCTCGATGAGCACTGACTAGAAAAAATTGTCCTTCTTTCAATTCCAAATAATTTAGTACGCCAGATTCATTAATGCCTTTCAGATAGTAATTTAAAACCTCATTCATCGGACTACCTGTTTTAATAATTAAGTCAGGCGGCAATCCTTCACGCAAAAGGTACTCGCGGGCAATAGAGCTATAGGTGAGATTAATATCTGAGGTATGATCAACAATACGTCTATTAATTTCTTCTGGTACACGCTGGTCAAAACAACGGTTTCCAGCTTCCATATGAAAAACCGGAATTTTTTTACGCTTCGCAGGTATCACAGCCATACAACTATTGGTATCACCAAGAACCAACAAAGCATCTGGTTTTACCTCGTCTAACACCTTATCGACTGAAATAATAACCTTTCCTATAGTTTCAGCACCACTTGCGCTCGCAGTATTCAAAAAGTGATCTGGTTTTCGGACTTCAAGATCATGAAAAAAAATTTCATTCAATTCATAATCATAATTCTGCCCCGTATGTACTAACACATGTTCAACATGATCATCTAGTTTCCCAATCACTCTCGACAACCGAATAATTTCAGGGCGTGTTCCAACAACAGTCATTACCTTCAATTTATTCATAATTAAACCTTAGCAGATTTTGTATCTGGGAGTTCCTTATCAAAAATTTCATTTGCCCAAAGCATCACAAGCATTTCTTCCTCGCCAATATTAGTAATATCATGTGTCCATCCAGGTACAGTTTCAACCACCTGTGGCTTTTCACCTGAAATAAGAATTTCATAACTCTCATTGGTTACAATATGCCTAAAACCAAATCTAGCGATTCCCTTAATAACCAGAAACTTTTCTGTTTTAGAATGATGATAGTGCCCACCTCTAGTGATACCAGGATGTGCTGTAAAATAAGAAAATTGTCCGCTATCTTTGGTCTTTAACATCTCAACAAAAACGCCTCTTTCATCACCATGCCGAATAAGATCGTAAGTAAACTGATCTGGTGAAACATAACTCATATAAGTAGAATACAAAGCTCTCACTAAACCAGTGCCAACTTGCTCTACAATTAAATCTTTACGACAGTTTTTAAATGCATTAATTTGCGTATCTAATGCACCAAGAGAAATATTATACTCAGGCTCAATAATTGGATAAAAGATGCCTTCCGAAAAACTTCTGATAACTTTCAAAAAATCAGTAACGACATCATCTACATAAACAAGCCTTAGATTTGTTGATTTATTATTAACCTGAATAGGTAAATTGTTTGCAATATTATGACAAAAAGTAGCAACAACTGAATTGTAATTAGGTTTACACCATTTACCAAACACATTTGGCAAGCGATAGATATAAACTGGATTACCCGTTTCTTCAGACATTTGTTTAACGGCTGATTCAGCATCACGCTTACTATTACCATACGGCTCATTCATATCGACATGAATGGAAGAAGCTAACAAAAGAGGGATTTTCCGTCCTGTTTCCTGTATTGCACGACAAAGTGATTTGGTTAGATCCGTATTCACCGTCACAAACGCAGTGATATCTTTGGGTCTATTTTCCCCCGCCAAATGCACCACAGCATCTGCCTCATTAACCAGAATTGAAAGTTGGTCTACAGAATCCCCTCGCAAATATGAAGTGGTTGAAAATTCTTCATGCTCATTCAAGTGAACAATTAAATTCTTACCTATAAATCCTCCAGAACCTGTCACTAATACACGCATATTACTCCTCCGGCTCAACAAACTCACCCCGTGCAGATGCCTGCATAAAAGTAAGTTTCATTAACAAATTTTTCATACCTTCAATATCAAGGCGAGTTGTATTGTGAGAATTATAGTCTTCTGAACTTGATATTCGCACTTCACCTTGCTCAACAAATTTACCATAATTAAGATCTCTCAAATCAGGTGGAATACGATAATAATCTCCCATATCTTCAGCAGTAACCATTTCTTCCCTACTAAGTAATGCTTCGTAGAGCTTCTCTCCATGACGCGTACCAATAATATTTACTTTATGTTCAGGATCACCCATCAAATCAGTCAACGCATGAGTCAATGTTTTAATTGTAGCAGCTGGTGCTTTTTGAATAAATATATCGCCAGGTTGCCCATTTCTAAAAGCATAAAGAACAAGATCAACAGCACTATTTAGAGTCATCATGAAACGAGTCATATTAGGATCAGTAATTGTTAATGGCTGATTCGCTCTAATTTGATCAATAAATAATGGAATTACCGACCCTCTTGAAGCCATTACATTTCCATAACGAGTCACACAAATTGTTGTTAAATTGCTATTGCGTGATTTTGCTACTGCTACTTTTTCCATCAAAGCCTTCGATATACCCATTGCATTAATTGGATAAACCGCTTTATCAGTACTTAAGCAAATAACTCGGCTAACACCACAAACAATTGCAGCCTCAAGAACATTCTCGGTTCCAATAACATTTGTTTTAGTTGCTTGTAGAGGATGAAACTCACAAGAGGGCACTTGTTTTAGTGCTGCAGCATGAAAAATATAATCAACACCACGCATTGCATTCAGTACAGAAGCATAATCACGAACATCTCCAATATAAAATTTTAATTTAGAGTTGTTATAATGTTTTCGCATATCATCTTGTTTTTTTTCATCACGACTAAAAACACGTATTTCAGTCAGACCAGAATCTAAAAAACGTCGGAGAACTGCATTACCAAATGATCCCGTTCCACCTGTAATTAACAACACTTTTTCTTTAAACATATTGTCTTATCCTTAAAATAAATCGAGCTATACTTTAGTTCATAAAGAAATATTCGACTAAATATTTTAGTTTTTATCCTAATATTATTTGTAATTCAAATCAGCACACCACCTAAGGAATGGGCACGAAATAACTTCCTGCCCTTACTAAATATTA